>CANCMM010000179.1:0-4962 GCA_947379335.1 Alphaproteobacteria bacterium
AACGCCGCGAGCCAAAGCGAGCGGCTGGTGGCAGTAGTTATGGCGAGGACGGCGTGGGTATCGCGAGACTTTTAGCGAAGGGCTGGATCATTTTCTGCCTGTTCGCGGGCGCCCATGCCCTGCGCCTCGCCATCCTTCAGGGCATGCCGCTGGATTCCTCGCTGCTTGGCATCGGTATCTGCGCCCTGCTGTTCACCGCCATGGGCCTGTTGTTCGTGGGAGGCTTTGGGGTTTCGGCCGCCCATGTCAGCGGCGCGCCCTGGGCCACGCGATTTCGGCCGCACCACCTGATCCCCGGCTTCAACGAAGTGGTGTTCCTGCTGTTCGTGGCTCTCAGCTTCCTCAACCAGGCATTCGTCGCGCCCGCCAATATTGACCGCGGCGGCGCCGGCGCTCTGGAGAACGCCATCTTCTTCGTGGTGCCCGGGCAGCGGGCGCTGTTCTCGTCGCTGTACGCCTGCACCATGGATGGCGGGCGTGTTTTCGCCGCGGCCTTCGCCTGGCTGCTGGCCATCATTTATCTCGCCAGCGCCGCCTCGCGGCTGAAGCTGCAGGCCGGCTTGATCCGGCTGGAAGCCGGCGACCGGCCGCAAGCCCTGGGCCCCACCTTGCGCGCCTTCCTGTTCGGCATTGCGGCGGTGGTGGGCATCCAGTTCCTGTTCGTGGGCTCGGCCTATCCCTGGCTGAACTGCAGCGCCTTTGCCGATGTCACAGGCGCCCTGCTGATCGGGCTGGCGCCCCTGATGCTTGCCTATTTAATAGTCGCCGCCCTGGCGTCCTTGATGGCGTCCGCACCCGAAAAATAGCAAGTATTTCCAGCGGGTTAGATAGTAACATGCCGCAACATTTGTTTGCTGGCGACTCGAAGTGGCGCAGTCCCTAATCCACGCCAGACTTTGCCCGGGGAAATCAAAGCCTTGTTTCTGCGTCGCCGCGTGCCCGAAAGTGGACCGCTGAAAGCTGCCGTCATCGGCGCTGGCGTTTTCGGTCATCACCACGCCACCAAGTACAAGAGCCTGGCCCAATCCGGCCAGGACGTCGAACTGTACGCCATCGCCGATCCCAATGCCGAGATGCTGGCCAAGGCCAAGATTCATCATGGCTGCAAGACCGTGTCCGACTGGCGCGAACTGCTGGGCAAGGTGGATCTGGTCAGCATCTGCTCACCCGCCATCACGCATGCCGAGATCGTGCGCGATTTCCTGAAAGCCGGCGCCCATGTGCTGGTGGAAAAGCCCATCGCCACCACCCTGGAAGAAGCCGCCGAACTGGTGGCGCTGTCGCGCGAAGTTGGCCGCGTCTTGTCCGTCGGCCACCAGGAACGCTTTGTCTTCGCCCGCACGGGCCTTCTGGACGTGTCGGAAACCCCACAGGAAATCACCTGCTGGCGCCAGGGTCCCTGGACCGGCCGCGGCGATGATGTTTCGGTGGTGCTGGACCTGATGATCCACGATCTGGACCTGGTGCATGCCCTGGTGCCGGGCGCGGTCGCCGATGTGCGCGCCGAAGGCCTGGTCGAATATGGCCCCCATGCCGACGAAGTGTTCGCCATTCTGCGCTTTGCCAGCGGCACCATCGCCAAGCTGGAAACCAGCCGCGTCGCCAATGAACGCAAGCGCGGGTTGCGCGCGGTTTATGCTGATGGTGTGGTGGAAATCGACTTCCTGTCCCGCACCGTGACCAACACCACGCCACGCCCCCTGGGCGCGCTGGAACTGGGCGATCCGTTGGGCGAATCCGTGGCCGGCTTTGTGGCCGCCGCGCAAGCCGGCACCGATGCGCTGGTGACCCCCGAACAGGCCGCCCAGGCGCTGGAAACCGCGCTGTGGATCGAGGACGCCTCGGGCGTCGCTGTGCGCTCGGCGCAACGCCGCATCGCGGCGAGCCGCTAGTACCTATCCCTTTAGCCCTGTAGATATCGGTCATGACGGACCGTTACCGTATCGCATTGGCCCAGCTGAACCCGGTGGTGGGCGACATCGCCGGCAACCTGGCGCGCGCCCGCGCCGCCCGGGCCAGGGCGATGGATGCCGATGTCATCCTGTTCTCCGAATTGTTCATTGTCGGCTATTCGCCCGAAGACCTGGTGCTGAAGCCGGCGCTGCAGAAAGACGCCCGTGCGGCGGTGGAAGAACTGGCGCGCGACACCGCCGATGGCGGCCCCGCCATCCTGATGGGCACGCCCTGGGTCGAACATGCCGAGCTTTATAATGCCGTGGCGCTGCTGGACGGGGGCAAGGTCCAGCGCCTGACATTCAAGTATGAACTGCCCAATTACGGCGTGTTCGATGAGAAACGCGTTTTCACCCAGAGCCTCACGCCCGAGCCGATGACGGTACGCGGCGTCAAGCTGGGCGTTCCCATCTGCGAGGACATCTGGAAACAGGATGTCACCATCTGGCTGGCCGATGCGGGCGCGGAGATTTTCTGCGTGCCCAACGGCTCGCCCTTCGAGGCCGGCAAGGAAGATGTACGGCTGAAGCTGGCCGCCGCCCGCATCCACGAGACCGGCGTGCCGCTGATCTATCTCAACCAGCTCGGCGGGCAGGATGAGGTGGTCTATGACGGCGCGAGTTTTGTGCTGAACGCCGACGGACGCATCGCGATGGCGTTACCGAGCTGGGAAGAGCACGTCATTGTCACCGACTGGCAGCGCGATGGCGGCGGCAAATGGGCCTGCGCGCCGGGCGACACCTTCGTGGCGCAGGATCGCTCCAGCCAAGTTTACCACGCCATGATGGTGGCGCTGCGCGATTACGTGAACAAGAACCGCTTTCCCGGCGTGGTACTGGGGCTGTCCGGCGGCATCGATTCGGCGCTGTCGGCGGCGGTGGCGGTGGATGCGCTGGGCGCGGACCGCGTGCGCTGCGTGATGCTGCCGTCGCGCTATACCTCCCGGGAAAGCCTGGAAGACGCCGATGCCTGCGCCCGGATGCTGGGCGTGACCTACGAGACCATCGAGATCGAGCGCGCCGTGGCGGCGATGGGCGAAACCCTGGCGGCGCCCTTTGCCGGGACCAACGCCGATACCAGCGAAGAGAATATCCAGTCGCGCCTGCGCGGCGTGATCCTGATGGCGCTGTCCAACAAGTTCGGTCCGATGGTGCTGACCACCGGCAACAAGAGCGAGATGAGCGTGGGCTATGCCACGCTCTATGGCGACATGTGCGGCGGTTATAATGTGCTGAAGGACATTTATAAGACCGAAGTGTTCCGGCTTTGCCACTGGCGCAACCAGAATTCTCCGGCCGGCGCGCTGGGGCCGCAAGGCCGCGTGATTCCCGAGCGCATCATCGACAAGCCGCCCAGCGCCGAGCTGAAGCCGGACCAGACCGATCAGGATTCCCTGCCGCCTTACGACATCCTGGACGGCATTTTGGAGTGTTTGGTGGAGCAGGAATGCAGCTTTGAGCAGACGGTGGCCAAGGGTTTCGATCCCGCTACGGTCAAGCGCATCGAGCATCTGCTCTACATTTCCGAGTACAAACGCCGCCAGGCGCCGCCGGGGGTGAAGATCTCGAGCCGCAATTTCGGCCGTGACCGCCGCTATCCGATTACCAACGCTTTCCGGGACGCGCGATGACTGTCACCGTTCGCTTCGCGCCATCGCCGACCGGCCTGCTGCATGCCGGCAACGCCCGCACCGCGCTGCTCAACTGGCTGTTCGCAAAAAAACTGGGCGGGCGGTTCCTGCTGCGGATCGACGATACCGATGCGGCGCGTTCCACCAAGGCGTTTGAAGAAGCGATCTACCGCGACATGGCATGGCTGGGGCTGAGTCATGACGGCACCGATCGCCAGATCAACCGGCTGGTCAAATATAGCGCCGCTTTCTACCGGTTGCAGGCGGCGGGGCTTGTCTATCCCTGTTACGAAACCGAAGGGGAGCTGGACCGCCAGCGCTCCCTGCAGGCGGCGCGCAAGCTGCCGCCGATCTACAACCGGGCCTCGCTGGAGCCCGCCAACAAGGCCAAGTGGGAAGCCGAAGGGCGGGCGCCCCATTGGCGTTTCAAGCTGTCGCGCACGCCGGTGAGCTGGACCGACATGGTGGCGGTGTCGATCCGGTGCTGGTGCGCGAAGACGGCGCCTTTCTTTATACGCTGCCGTCGGTGGCCGACGATATCGACATGGCCATCACCCATGTGGTCCGCGGCGAAGATCACGTCACCAACACCGCGGCCCAGATCGAAATCTTCGTTGGCCTGGGCGGTCCCATTCCCAAGTTCGCGCATTTCCCGCTGCTGGTGGGCGCGGGCGGCGAGGCGCTGAGCAAGCGGCTGGGTTCACTGTCGCTGGAGAGCCTGCGCGAAGCGGGGATCGAGCCGCTGGCGGTGGCGGCTTATCTGGCCAAGATCGGCACCAGTGATCCGGTCGAGCCGCGCCAGTCGCTGGGCGAGCTGGCCGCGGAATTTGATTTCACGAAAATTGGAAGGGCACCGGCGCATTTCGTACCCGAAGAACTGGATGCGCTGAATGCCCGAACTCTGCACGCCATGCCGTACAGCGCGGTGGCGGCGCGCGTGCCGCAGGGTGAGGCGTTCTGGGATGCGGTGAAGCCCAATCTCATGAAGCTGTCCGATGCCGTGGACATGGCCAGGCTGGTGACCGGCCCGGTGATGCCGGTGATCGAGGATGCGGGCCTGGCCGAAAAAGCCGCCGCCCTGTTGCCGCCCGAACCGTGGGACGAAGCCACCTGGGGCGTCTGGACCAAGGCGGTTTCCGCCCAAACCGGGGCCAAGGGCAGGGGGCTGTTTCACCCGTTAAGGCTGGCGCTGACGGGTCTCGAGCATGGACCCGAACTCAAAAAGCTGTTACCCCTGATCGGGCGCGACAAGTCTGTGGCGCGGCTCAAAGGGCAAACGGCGTGATGGTGTGGTGTCAGACCGGGATTCGAATTAGCAGCTAATCCGCTGCCGTTTCCGCTTGCCTGATCCTTCCATCCCTTTTCGAGCCAACGCCATG
>CANCMM010000180.1:0-4945 GCA_947379335.1 Alphaproteobacteria bacterium
GTGAGATAGAGATCATTGACGTTGATGCCGCGGGACTGGCTGATCGGACCCGCCGCTGTGAGATGGAAGTTCGCGGTCGCAGGGTCCTGCGCATTGGGCGCGCTCAGGTCGATGCTGGTGCCCTGGGGACCGGGGTCAAAGGACACATCCGACGCCGCGGTGAGCCAGACGTCGCCATCATGGGTGCCCGCGGACAGCGAAATGACGCTCTGGGCCGTGGAGCCGCCCAGGTTCAGGGGTTGCGCCTGGGTGCCGATGCCGCCGCTGATGCCATTGGGGCCTTCATTGACATTGAAGCGCACGTTGCCGGCATACAGGGTGCCCGCGCCGCCGATGAAATTGGTGTCGTTGGTCAGGTTGGACGCAGAGCCGATGCCGCCGACATCGGGGTCATTGGCCAGCAGGGTGATGGTGCCGGGTTCCCCCGAAAACGCGTTGTCGGCGGTGATGTCCGCGTCCACCATGATCGAGCCCGCCGCATGCAGGAACACGTCGTTCTCGCCGGTGGTGATGGCGCTGTTGACATGGATGTCGCCCAGCGCCTCCAGGGAGAAGAAGCCGCCGCTCTGGAGCGGGTTGCCGCCGGTCAGGTCCACGCCGGCGCCGCCGATATTGGCCGCCGAATAGGAAAACAGGGAGGCGCTCCCCCCGTTGCTGGTGACCGACAGGGTGATCGGGCCATTGTTGTAGCCGATGATCGGAAGCGCCGTGTCGCTGTTGCCGATATCACCCGTGTCGCTGGCCAGGATCAGCGAAGAGGCTGTGAGGAAGCCGCCGTTGTCATACTGGATGCCGCCGCGAGGTTGACAGTGCCGCTCGAGACAATGCCGAATTCGTCCATTGTTTCGTCGTCCAGAATGATCTGGTGCTGGTTGGTCAGCCGGATGTCCACATCGCCGACCGGAATGGGATTGGTCTCGACGTCTTCGCCGCCATTGACCGCGCCCAGGGACAGGTCCGTGTTGTTGTAAAAACTGACCTTCTTGCCCTGGGCAACGAAGAAGTCCGCGAACGAGACGGCGTTGCGCGGCGACGATCCGCCGGCGGGATCGGTCAGGTCGATGCCGCTGCTGGCGCCCGTGCCGGTCGCGGTCGCGGTCAGATAGTTGGCGGAAATCGGGATGTTGAAACTTGTGTTCTGGGTGATCGCCTTGGCGCTCAGGATCGCGGAACCCGTGACGCCCACCGAACCGCCATTGGGATCGGCCAGCTGCAGTATCAGGTTCGGGGCAATGACGGTCAGGTTGCCGCCCACGGACGTATTGCCCAGCACCAGGGACGTCAGGATGGCGTTGCCCGTCGTAAAATTGGTATCGAGCGTGGAGGTGAAACGGGCAACCCCCTGAACCTTGTTGCTGGTGTTCTGCAGATCAATACCGCTCTGGGCCGACGCGGTCAGGTCATTGGTGCTGATGCTGGCGGTCTGGCCGATCGAATCCGCGGAAAGAGTGGTATTGCCGCTAACGGTCAGCGCGCTGAGAATCGTCAGGGGCTGATAGGTGGTTGTCGGCGTGGGGCTGAAGGGCGGGCCGAAAGCCGCGGCGGTGACGGTGAAGTCGCCGACAATGGACGTGCTTCCCAGGGTGGTGCCCAAACTGAGCGTATTGCCATAACTGACATTCGCCCCGGTCGTGGTGAAGCCGGCTATGCCAATGATCTGATTGCCGATGTCGCCGAACGGCGGATTGCCGATGTCGTCCAGCGCAATATCGGCGCTGCCGGTGGTGGAAATCGCAAGGTCGGTCGCCGTAATGCCCCAGGCCTGGTGGACCGGTTTGGAGCTCGTCAGCGTGAAGGATCCAATCGTGCCCGAGCCGGCAATGGTGCCCGCCGTGGCACTCGTCAGATTGACACCCTGATGATTGCCGATGCCGGGCGCGGCAACCGTGCCGGTGTTGTAGATCAACACCTGGGTGGCCGCGATGCCGGCTGCCGTAGCGATATAGGCATCCGCGCCCAACGCCTGAACGCCGAGAGCGAGTTGGCCGGTCTGGGCGTCACTGATCATGATCGGCGACCCGGAATCACCTATGCTGCCGGTTGCGCCCAGGCTTAGCTGTATGAGTGACGCCGACAGCACGCCCGAGCCGGAGATGGTGGCGCCGCTTTGGGTGCCGCCCGTGGCATTGGGATTGCCGGCATAGAGGGCAACCGTGCCGCCGGTATTCTGCAGTCCGGCACTCAGGATGATGGAGCGCCCCGCCTCCAGATACAGCGTGTTGCTGGAAGCGGCCGATACCGCGCTGGTGACAGTGATGTCGCTATTCGCCTGGAGCGTAACATTGCCGCTGCCCAGTGCCGCCACAATCGCACTCGGAGCGATCACGATATCGCCGGTGGTGCCGAAGGTCGTGTCGGTGCAGCCCGAACCGCCCAAGGTCGTGCAACCGCCCGAACTGTTGATATCGATATTGTCCGGATCGAGCAGCCAGTTGCCGGCAAAGCCCATCGCAGCAGACGTATCGACTGTCGCATTCGCCGCCACACCCAGATAATGACCGGAAGTTTCCACCTGCCCGCCATGGCCGCTCGCGGCGCCGCCGCGCGCGCTGATGGCACCAGCGAACTTCGTCGTGCCATCGGACCAGACCGCGACCTTGCCGCCATTGCCGCGTGAAATGGCGTCGGCCTTGATCGTTGCCTTGTCGACGGTGACGGTCTGGGCGTGTTGCTCGCTGCCCTTGCCCTGGAAGTTGCCGCCGACCAGCACGGTGCCGCCGCCGGCATCGCCCGACACGTCCACCTTTGCGCCATCCGTGATGGCGATATTCTTGCCCAGCACATTGACGGTGCCGCCGGTCTCGCCCGCGCCCTTGCCGGATGCGTCCAAGGTGCCGGAGTTGGAAACACCGCCCCCATCGGCTTCCAGGATGATCTCGCCATTCTCCTCGCGCACCGAGGTGGCTTCGACCATGCCGGTATTGTTGATCACCGCGTCCTGCACGCCGGCCGCGGCGCGCGCGGTCAGCAGGATCTGGCCGCCCGGCGCGCTGATCTTGCCGGTGTTGGTGACCTTGCCGCCGGTGGAATTGGCGCCCACCGCATAGGACAGAAGATGGTCCCCGTTGAAATCGACCGTGAAGGTATCGGTGCCGCCCAGCACGACATGGCCGGCACTGGCCTGGATCAATCCGCTGTTGGTGACGGTGGGCGCCGACAGCACCACCGAGCCGCCGCTGGACGCGGTGATCGAGCCTTTGTTGATGATGGAATTCTTGCCGCCGGTGAAGTCGTAGCGGCCTTCGAGAAAATTGTTGTTGGCGATGTCCGATGTGGTGGCCAGCAACCCGCCGACATTGATGCGGGCATTGTTGCCGAACAGCACGCCGTTGGGATTGAGCAGCCAGACCTGGCCGTTGGCGCGCACCGCGCCTTCGATGTTGGAGATGTTCGCGCCGGTGACGCGGTTGAGCGTGATGGACGCAGCATTGGGCTGGTTGAACTGAACCGACGCGCCGACGCCGACCGAAAAGTCCTGCCAGTTGATGATGGCCGTGTTGGTGGACTGGTTGATCAGGGTGGCGGCGCCGGCGGTCGAAACCTGCGCCTGGCCGGCAACCACCGATGCGCCCACGGGCTGAGCCAGGGCCCGGCCCACGCCCATTACCAGAAATGGAATTATACTAACAGTTCCAAGCGCTTGACCGCGTATACGCCGCCAATGAGCCTGCCTGTTACGGTTCCGATTACCCACTACCCTAGTCCCTTGAACCGGCTCAACCGGTCCCGAACTCTTCAGCCCCGCCGCACCTAATACCGGGAGCGGCCTTTCACGCAATGTTCCCTACGATCGTACGATCTGCCTGTATCACTCCGGGACGAAATATTTCCGACAGGGTTAAGGGCTTGGAGCCACAAGGGAACTTTCCGCCCCGGCTGTGGAAAACCCCGCATGGCTGGCGTATCGTTCCTCTCAAAGACGGGGAATGGGTGGGTTTTGCGTCGCTTTGTTAAGCAAAAACAAGGTCTTATGACTTTGTTGGCCGTTGGGTTGCTGGGGACTTTTGCAGCCCCCTGCATGGCCCAGGTGATCGACATCCGCCCCGACGGATCGACCGCCACATATAAAGGTGCGGTCATCGCCTCGACCGAGGGGGTTCACCCCCTCTTCCCGGCCACATCCCGCACCGCAACTCCAGTCACCGCCGCCATCAACAGCAGCGCCGCTCGCCATGCCCTGGCCCAGGAACTGGTCGGGGCCGTGGCCTGGCAGGAATCGCGGATGCGGCAGGAGGCGGTGTCGCCCAAGGGCGCGCGCGGGGTGATGCAGCTGATGCCGGCCACCGCGGCGGACCTGCGGGTGAACCCCGGTGACATGGCATCGAATGTCGATGGCGGCGCCGCATACCTGGCGCGGCTGCTGGAGCGTTTCGACGGCGACATCGTCAAGACCCTGGCCGCCTACAATGCCGGGCCCGAAGCGGTGGAGCGCTATCACGGCGTGCCGCCCTATCCCGAAACGAAAGCCTATGTCGCCGCCGTGCTGGACCGGCTGGCGGATAGTGATGGAGTGAAGCCATGAAACCTTTTCTCGCGCCCGCCATCGCTGCCGCATTCATCCTGCCTGCGCAGGCGCAAGTCGTGACGCAGGATCCCGCCGGCTCCTCGCCATTGGTGGCGGCGCTGGAATGGGTGCAGGGCACTTTGCTCGGCAATGTCGCCACCGCCGCCGCGGTGATCGCCGTCGCCGTGGTGGGCTTCATGATGCTGACGGGCCGCATCGAATGGCGGCGCGGCCTGACAGTGGTGATCGGCTGCTTCATCATCTTCGGCGCGGTGGCGATCGTGTCGGGCATCCGTTCGCTGGCCGGAGGCCTTCACTGACATGGCGCGGCTGACCTCCGATCCGGTGTTCAGCGCCCTGACGCGGCCGCAAATGATGGGCGGCGTTACTTATGGTTATGCGGTCTTCAATCTGATCGTCACTTTGGAAATCTTCCTGCTC
>CANCMM010000181.1:0-4930 GCA_947379335.1 Alphaproteobacteria bacterium
GGCGAGCGTTTTTTTCCTCGCCATAGCGCGAGATGGTCAGGCTCAAGGTGCGCTCGTCGGTGGTGTTGACGAAATCGGCGGCGCTTTCGCCGGACAGGCTCATGCGCATGTCCAGCGGGCCGTCTTCGCGGAACGAAAAGCCGCGCGCCGGCTGGTCGAACTGGAAGGATGACACGCCAAGGTCCAGCACTACGCCATCGCTGGCCTGCGTGAACTGGTCCATGGCGGAGAACTCGCCCTGCACCAGGGTCAGGCGGCCGGCGAACCGTTCCACCAGCTTCTGGCCGCGCGCGATGGCATCGGGATCGCGGTCGATGCCCAGCACCGTGCAATCGGCGGCTTCCAGGATGGCGCTGGCATAACCGCCGCCGCCGAAAGTGCCGTCGACATAGGACGCGCCGTCGCGCGGCGACAGCATTTCCAGCACTTCGTTCAGCATCACCGGGATATGGCCGCTCATGACGCCTCCCCGCTGCGGGCGCGTTCCATCTTGGCCTTCACCCGCGCCAGCGCTTCGGCCTCGATCGGCGCATAGCGGGCTTCATCCCAGATCTGGAATTTCTGCGCCTTGCCGACGAACACGATGCGATCCTTCAGGCCGGCATGTTCGATCATCGCGTCGGGAATGCGCACGCGGCCATTCTCGTCGATCGGCAGCGACTGGGTGCGCGCGATCAAGGCGGTGGCTTCGTCATCGAAGCTGGCGGAGAAAAACGGATCTTGGGTCCCCAGCCGCGCATTGATGCGGTCGAGCAGATCCTGGCCGAAGGCATCCAGCGCCGGATCGATGAAACTGGGGCAGACGAAAACGCCGGTCGTGTTCTGCGCGGCCAGGAGGTGGCGATGGGTGGCGGGAATGCAAACCCGCCCCTTGCTGTCGAGCGAGCCTGCCACCGTCGAAATGAACGGCTGGACCAACCCGGTCATGGCGCCTGATACCCCCTGCCCCCGAGTGCCTTCCGCGGGCCGAAGAGGCCGCGCGCGCAGGCGGGCCGTGGGGGCCCTTTGGGACAGTATGGGATAGCATGGGACAGAATGTCCCGTCAAACCAAAAACCCAAAGATTTGAGGGGCTTGGCTAGTATCGTTAACTATTTGAAGCCCCACGGGTGGAGTCCAGAAGAACGATTACGGAACGCGGTAACACTATGGTGACGGGGGTAAACAGCCCGTTAACGATTTGGCCTCGGCGGCTTGCCGGTACAATCACAGATTGTGGCCGGTCCGGCTGCCTGTGTGGCGCCGGCGCCTGCAACCGGAAGATGATTCGTGGAACCGCGGAGCGCATCGAACGGGACGCCGCCCGACCTGCTGACTTGTCGATGGAAGGATTAGGGCTGAGAGTGCGACCGCCATCGACGGCATGCCGGTGCTGGATAAGGCCCATTATCAAAGGCTTTCCAACACACGGCGAAATGAAATCATGAAGGACTGCTGGTAATGAAAATCGGATTTATCGGCCTGGGCCGCATGGGCCATCACGTGGCGTCGAACCTGCTGAAGGCCGGTCATCAGGTAACGGTGTGGAACCGCTCGCAGGAGCCAGTGGCCGCGCTGGTGACAAAGGGTGCGGTTGCCGCCAAGTCGCCGCAAGACGCGCTGCAGGGCGAAGCGGTTTTCTCCATGCTGTCGAATGATGCGGTGATGCGCGAGGTGGGCCTGGCCGGTCCCTTGCTCGCAAAAGCCGCCAAAAACCTGATCCATGTGAACATGGCGACCATCTCGGTGGAGTTCGCCAAGGAACTGGCGGCGGCGCATGCCAAAGCGGGCCTGGCCTATATCTCTTCGCCGGTGATGGGCCGCCCCGACATGGCGGAAGCGGCGCAACTGGCGCTGATCGCCGGCGGCGATGCGGCGCCGCTTGCGACCATGCAGCCGGTGTTTGACAAAATCGGCGCCCGCACCGTGACCATGGACGCGCCGCAAAAAGCCAACCTGTTCAAGATCGCCGCCAACTTCATGATCGCCAGCGAATTGGAATCCATCGGCGAAGCCTTTGCCCTGCTGCGCAAGGGCGGCGTGGACCCAGCCATATTCCATGACGTGCTGGGCGGGCGGTTGTTCACCGGCGCGGTGTTCAAGGCCTATGGCGCCATGGTGCTGAACCGCAGCTACGAGCCGGCAGGCTTTGCCCTCACCCTGGGACTGAAGGACGTGAACCTGGCGCGCAGCGCGGCGGAAGGGTTGGGCGTGGACATGCCCACCGCCGAACTGCTGAAGGCGCATTTCGACCAGGCTGTCGCCTGGGGCTGGCAAGACAAGGACTGGGCTGCCATCGGCGAAGTCTCTGCGAAAAAGGCCGGCGTATGAGCCTGGAGCGCTTCGTCACCGCGCAGGCGCCGGTCTATGCCCAGGCGCTGGCGGAGTTGCGCGCGGGCCAGAAGCAAAGTCACTGGATGTGGTTCGTGTTTCCGCAACTTATCGGCCTGGGCGAAAGCGCCATGTCGCGGCAGTACGGCATTCATTCGGTGGACGAAGCGAGCAGCTATCTTGCTCACCCGGTGCTGGGCGCGCGTTACCGCGAATGTTGCCAGGCGCTGATGAATGTGCGGGGCAAAAGTGCGCGCGAGATATTCGGCACACCGGACGACATGAAATTCCAGTCCAGCCTGACCCTGTTCGCCGAAACCGCACCCGACGAGATTTTATTCTTTAACCTGCTGGAAAAATACTTCGACGGCGACGCCGACGAAGCGACTTTGGAGAAGCTGTCCCGCGACCAGTAAAGCCATTCAGAAAGCTGACTTAACCGATGTCGAAGCGCGTGACATTCTTTCTGGTGTTGTTGATCGGCATTCCTCTGTGGCTGTTGTTGCTCATTACTGTCCGAGTGCCCGCCGATCCTTTTTTAGTCGACAGTGCAAACAAGGGCAAACTCATCCTCTCGTTCTGCTTTTTGGCCGCCACAATTTCGGCGGCCGCGACAATTGCCAGAAGACCGGAACGCTGGGACAAGAAACTGGATCGCGAGAGCGTGCCACGGCCTCATAAGCGGCCATGGGTTTGGCCGCTCTTCATGGTCCTGTTTTCAGTGGTGAACTATTTGATGGCGCTTGCAGTCTTTGCTGCCAACCTCGCCTTTACGCCAAAAAAGAAAGTGTCAGATGGCCTGTAAGCCGGGTTCTGTCCTTCATTGCTGAAGGGGTGACCATTCCTCTGGGATGTGAGTTACCCCAACACCTCACGCGACCGACCCGGACGGCTGGCCGAAAAAGCCTACGTGCCGTCCCTATTTGGTCTTGCTCCCGGTGGGGCTTGCCTAGCCGCTCCTGTTGCCAGGAACGCGGTGCGCTCTTACCGCACCATTTCAACCTTGCCGCGGCTTTAGGCCGGTAGGCGGTGTCATTTCTGTGGCGCTATCCCTGGGGTCGCCCCCGCCGGACGTTATCCGGCACCGTTTTTCCGTGGAGCCCGGACTTTCCTCGAACCCATTGCTGAGCCCGCGGTCACCCGGCCATCTGACGGCGCGGGTTATACGCCGGCACTGCCCAGCAGGGAAGCCAGCAGCCCCGCGCATTCACCATCCCATTGGCCGGTCAGGCTTTTGGGACGGAAATGGCGCTGGAAGGCGGTAATAACCTTGTCCTGCGGCGCGTTCGGGTCATAGCCGTAGCGGATCAGCGCCTCGGCGCCCAACTCGCTAGGAATAGCTTGCGGCCACACACCAATGCCCGCTTTCGCCAACGTCTCCCAGGGAAACAGTTCGCCCGGATCTTCCTTGCGCGCCGGGGCCACATCGCTGTGGCCCAGCACGCGCGAGGCGGGAATGGGATGGCGCTGCAGGATGCCGCTGCACAAGGTGACCAACGCCGCGATCTGCGCGTCGGGAAAGGCGCGATAGCCATACTCATGACCCGGATTGACGATCTCGATGCCGATCGAGCGAGCGTTGAGATTGTCCACGCCCGCCCAATGCGACACGCCGGCATGCCAGGCGCGGCGATCTTCCGCTACATGGCCATAGACCGTGCCGTCCTCGTCGACCGTATAATGCGCCGACACCTTGGCCGCCGGATCGCATAACCGGTCGATCGCCGCCGCCCCGCTCGTCATGCCGGTGTAATGCAGCACCAGCATGTCGATGGCGGCACCGCCGCGGTCATTGTGATTGGGCGACGGCATTGGAACCAGTTTCACGGCACGCCCCGCTCGGCGCAGATTTTCTCATAGGCGCTGTTGATCGCCGCCAACTTGTCATTGGCCAGCTTGATGAATTCAGGCGGCACGCCGCGCGCCATCAGGCTGTCGGGATGGTTCTCGCGCACCAGGCGGCGATAGGTCTGTTTCAGCTCGTCATCATCTGCCACATAGGACAGGCCCAGGATGACATAGGGGTCGGTCAGTTCCGGTGCGAAATGGCTGGCGCGAATGCGGCGAAACTCGCCCGGCGCAAAGCCGAAGATTTCCGCCACCCGCTCCAGGAACTTGCCCTCACAGGGATGCAGCACCCCGTCCGCCTTGGCGATCTCGAACAGCCCATCCAGGATATCTTCCAGCATGGCGGGATTGCCCATGAACAGGCGCGCGATCTGTCCGGCATAATGCTCGAAGCCCGCCATGTCCTGGCGCGCCAGGTTGAAGATCCGCCGGACATTGGCTTCTTCGTGCGCGGGCACCCCGAACACGCGCTGGAAGATGTTGAATTCTTCTTCCGTGACCACCCCGTCGGCGCGCGCCATCTTTCCGGCCAACGCGATGATGGCGATGGTGAAGGTGACGCCGGGGTCGCTGTCGCGGTCGAGGAAGAAATGCCCCGCCACGGCGCCCACCAGCGCGCCGATAGGCCCGCCGACAAAAAGGCCGGCAGCGGCACCACTGACTTTACCCCAGACAGACATTTGACCTACGCAGCATCGACCGCGCGGGGATTATAATTCAATTGAGGAGCAAGCCAACGCTCGGCTTCCTGCAACGTCCAACCCTTACGCCGG
>CANCMM010000182.1:0-4899 GCA_947379335.1 Alphaproteobacteria bacterium
AGGCACTGACCTATATCGACGGCGTGCTGCCGGACCTGGAAGCCAACGACCTGCTGGACGGCGCATCGATCCAGACCGTGCGTCGGCGCATGCGCGCAGTTGCGACCCTGGAAGAAGCCATCAAAGGCGCAGCTTACGTCCAGGAAAACACGCCCGAGGTGGTGGACATCAAGAAGGACATGTTCGGGCGGCTGGATGCGCTGGCTGCACCCGACACGATATTGGCCAGCTCGACCTCGGCTATCCTGCCGTCCAAGTTCACGGAACATTTGAAGGGCCGCCACCGCTGCCTGGTGGTGCATCCCATCAATCCGCCTTATCTCATTCCGGCCGCCGAAGTGGTGCCCGCCCCCTGGACCGACAAGGCCGTGGTGGCCCGCACCGCCGATTTCCTGCGCGCCGCCGGCCATGCCCCCATCGTGATGAAACAGGAGCTAGACGGCTTTGTGATGAACCGCATGCAGGGTGCGCTGCTGGAGGAGGCCTTCCGGCTGGTGGCCGACGGCTATGCCAGTATCGAGGATGTCGATGTCGGTATCCGCGAAGGCCTGGCGCTTCGCTGGTCCTTCATGGGACCGTTCGAGACCATTGATCTCAATGCCCCGGGCGGGGTGCGCGATTACTGCCAGCGCTATGAGCAGATCTATATCCGGCTGCAGGCTTCCATGCAGCGGCGGGCCGACTGGAACGGCCCGGTGCTGGAAACCATCACGGCGGACCGCCGCAAGGCGCTGCCCGAAGACAAGCTGCAGGAGCGGCAGGCCTGGCGCGACCGGCGGCTGATGGCGCTGGCGGCGCACAAGCGCCGCGCAGACAAAGATATCGGCAAGTAGGAAAAGGAATAGAGCATGTCATTGGGTGACAAGGTCATCATCACCTGCGCCGTCACCGGCGCGATTCATACCCCGTCCATGTCGCAGTATCTGCCGGTGACGCCGGACCAGATCGCGGAAGCTGCCATCGGCGCCGCCGAAGCCGGGGCCGCCATCGTGCATCTGCATGCCCGCAATCCGGAAACCGGCAAGCCGGACCAGACACCGGAAGCCTTTGCGCGCTTTTTGCCGCGCATCAAGCAGTCCACCAACGCGGTGATCAACCTGACCACGGGCGGGGCGCCCTACATGACGGTGGCGGAGCGGGTGAAGCCGGCCGAGCAATTCCAGCCGGAAGTGGCTTCGCTCAACATGGGCTCGATGAATTTTGGCCTGTTCCCGATGCTGAACCGCTTCAAGGACTTCAAGCACCCCTGGGAGCGCGAGGCGCTGGAAGGCTCGCGCGACCTGGTGTTCCGCAACAGCTTTGCCGATATCGAGTTCGTGCTGCGGAAGCTGGGCGATGCCGGCACACGCTTCGAGTTCGAATGCTACGACATCTCCCATCTCTACAACCTGGCGCACTTCCTGGATCGCGGGTTGGTCAAGACGCCTTTGTTCGTCCAGTCGGTGTTCGGCATCCTGGGCGGCATCGGACCGCATCCCGAAGACGTGCTGCACATGAAGCGCACCGCCGACCGGCTGTTCGGCGATCAGTACAAATGGTCGGTGCTGGGGGCGGGCAAGAACCAGATGGCCATCGCGGCCCAGGCCGCGGCGATGGGCGGCAATGTCCGCGTCGGGCTGGAAGACTCGCTCTGGGCCGGCAAAGGCAAGCTGGCGGAGTCCAATGCCGAACAAGTGCGCATGGTGCGCCAGATCATCGAAGGGTTGGGCCGCAGTATCGCCACGCCGGACGAGGCGCGCGAGATTCTGTCCCTGAAGGGCGGCGACAAGGTTGCGTTCTAAAGGGTAGGTGCCTTCTTCTGCCATTCTGTGACGTTTTCGAGCGCCCAGCCGATACGCAGCGCCATGGCCTCGTCGCCGTTGCGGCAGGAGATCATCAGCGACAGCGGCAATCCGCCCTTGGTCATGCCGTTGGGCAAGGAGAGGCCGCACAGGTCGAGATAATTCGCCCAGCGGGTGGAGAAGGCCGGAGTACTGGCCTGGTCCACCGTGTCCAGCGGAATGGCCGGGGTCAGGGTGCTGGGGGTCAGCACGGCATCGATGCCGTCGATGCGGGCGGCGAATTCGGTCTTGGCTCTTTCGCGCGCCGCCAGTACGTCGCGATATTGGCGTGAGGAGATGGAGGCGCCGACCCGCACCCGCGCCCGTACCGCCTGGTCCAGTGGCAGGGTATCGTTGTCCACCAGTTCGGCGAGATCGGGATAGCTTTCGGCGGAGATGATGCGACCGACAAGATCGCCGCTTTCGCGCAAGGTGCGCCCGCCCGGCGCCAGCTCCACAATCTCCGCGCCCATATCGGCCAGTTCTTTCAGCGAACGGTCGAATGCCGCCAGCACTTCAGAATCGAATTCGTTGCGCTCGGCATCGGGCAAACGCGCCAACTTCAATCCCTTCACGCCGCGCCGCAGGGTGGGCATGGGATTGCTGGGCGGCAAACTCGCGGTCAAGGGATCGCGCGGGTCATGGCCTTCCAACACTTCCAGCAGGATGGCGCAATCTTCCACGCTGCGGGCGAACGGTCCGGGCGTGTCCAAAGTCGGGCTCAGCGGCAGCACGCCATAGGTGCTGATGCGTCCCACGGACGTCTTCAGCCCGGTAATGCCGCACCAAGACGCGGGTATGCGCACAGAACCGCCGGTGTCGGTGCCGATGGCACAGGGCGCCATGCGCGCCGCCACCGCAACCGCCGAGCCGGACGACGATCCACCCGGCGTGCGCTGGGTCTTCATGTCCCAGGGATTCCACGGCGTACCCATATGTTCATTGGTGCCCCAGGCGCCATAGGCGAACTCCACCGTGTGGGTCTTGCCCAGCACGATCATGCCCTGGCCCAGCAGCTTCTGCGCCAGCGTGGCGGTATAGGTTGAAACTCGCTCGCGATTCACCGCGCAGCCGCGGGTGGTGACATGGCCCTTGAACTCCACCAGGTCCTTCAGCGCGATCGGAATGCCGTGCAGCGGTCCCAGCCCGTGACCGGCACGGATCGCCTTGTCGGCGGCTTCGGCGGCCAGCCTGGCCTCGGCGGCATGGACGTGCACGAAGGCATGCAGGCGCGGTTCCAGTGCCGCGATGCGGGAAAGATGCGCATCCACCACATCCACCGGCGAAAAGCGGCGGGCGGCGATGCCCGCCGACAACGCGCGGAGGGAAAGATCGGTCAGTTCGCTCATGGCGGCATCCGTAGCACAAACCCAATCTCTGGACTAACATCCGCGCAACGGGGGACAAAATGACAAAAACACGCCGCAGCTTCTTTTCCTGGACCCGCAACCTGATGGCCGCCGGTGCCGGTGTGGGTATCGCGCCCGCCGCCGAAGCCGCCGTACCGGCTATCGATTATTACGACAAGCTGGGTGTCACCAAGATCATCAATGCGGCCGGTACCTATACCGCGCTGACCGCCTCCACCATGCCGCCGCAGGTCCGCGCCGCCGTGGAAGCCGCCGCCAAAAGCCCGGTGCGGCTGGCCGAGCTGCAGCAGAAGTCCGGCGAATACATTGCCGGCCGCCTGAAGTGCGAGGCCGCGATGGTCACCGCCGGTGCGTCCTCGGCCCTGACCTTGGGCACGGCCGCCTGCATGACCTTGGGCAACCGGGCGGCGGTCGCCATGCTGCCGCTGGATGTGAGCGGCCTGAAGAACGAAGTGATCATCCAGAAGGGCCATCGCTACGGCTATGACCATGCCATCACCAATTGCGGCGCCCGCTTTGTCGAAGTCGAAACCTTGGCGGATTATGAAGCGGCCTTCACCCCCAAGACGGTGATGTGCCATTTCTTCAATGCCGCCGAACATGGCCAGATCAGCCGCGAGGATTGGGTCCGGGTGGCGCATGCCCATGGCGTGCCCTGCTTCAACGATGCGGCCGCCGACATGCCGCCGATCTCCAATCTCTGGGCCTATACCCAGATGGGCTTCGACCTGGTCACCTTCTCGGGCGGCAAGGGCATTCGTGGACCCCAGAATGCCGGGCTGCTTTTGGGCCGCAAGGATCTGATGGAAGCCGCCACCTGGAGCAACAGTCCGCGCGACGAAACGGTGGGCCGTGGCATGAAAGTGGCCAAGGAACAGATCGTGGGCATGGTCGCCGCGGTCGACTGGCTCCTGTCCCAGACCGATAAGGGCATGCAGGCGGAGTTTCGCGCCCGGGCCGAGCGCATTGCCGCCCGCCTCAAGGATGTTCCGGGCATCACGCGCGAAATCTTCGTGCCGCCCCTGGCCAATGCCATTCCGCACCTGCTGATCCGCTACGACCAGGCACGCGTCCGCATCGCGCCGCTGGATGTCTCCGCCGCGATGCGGGCCGGCACGCCGTCCATTGAGCTGAACCCGGCCACGGGGCGCCGCTCCGGCTCCGCAGGCCTGCCCAATGCCGAAGATGCCCTGATCGTCGGGGTCTGGATGCTGCAGCCCGGCGAGGATGTGATCGTTGCCAACAAGCTGCGCGAGGTGCTGCTGAAGGCCACATGAGCGATTCGGCGTAATATGTTGCGCCGCAATGGTTTTCCCATTTCGCCGGTTGTTGCTTTTTGACCGGAGGGGGTGAAAATACCTCCAAAGCAGCCGCGCAAGACGGCGTCCAGGGAAAGTTCATGGGAAAGCCGGTGACATTGGCCGTGGTGGCGGTTCTCGCGACCGTTACGGCTATCGTCGCCAGCACCTTGGCGCTGAAGTCTTCGACCGATCCCCACAAGATCGATTTCAACCGCGATATCCGCCCCATCTTCAACGCCAATTGCGCCGCCTGCCATGGCGGGGTGAAGCAGGCGGGTGGGGTGTCTTTCTCTTATCGCGAGCAGGCGCTGGGCAAAGCCAAGTCGGGCCGCCCCATCGTGGTGCCCGGCAGCCCGCGCGCTTCCGAGCTGATGGCGCGGGTGACGTCCAACGATCCGGAAACCCGCA
>CANCMM010000183.1:0-4887 GCA_947379335.1 Alphaproteobacteria bacterium
CATCACCCGGGCGGACTTCACCACCTGGGGCAGGAACATCTTGCCCGAGCCGAACAGGTCGCCCACCACATTCATGCCGGCCATCAGCGGGCCCTCGATCACGTCCAGCGGACGGGTGGCCTGGGCGCGCGCTTCCTCGGTGTCTTCCACGATAAAGGCGTCGATGCCCGCCACCATGGCATGGCTGATGCGCTCGTTGACCGGCAGGCTGCGCCAGGCGGCATCTTCCACCTCGGCGGTGGCGGCACCGCCCTTGTATTCCTGCGCCAGGGTCAGCAGCCGCTCGGTGGCGTCCTCGCGGCGGTTGAACAGCACATCCTCGATGCCTTCGCGCAGCGGCGTGGGAATGTCCTGATAGACCGTCAGCTGGCCGGCATTGACGATGCCCATGTCCATGCCCGCCTTGATGGCGTGGAACAGGAACACCGAGTGCATCGCCTCGCGCACCTTCTCATTGCCGCGGAACGAGAAGCTGAAGTTGGAAACACCGCCCGAGATATGGGCATGCGGATTCTCGCGGCGAATGATCTCGGCCGCCTCGACGAAGGCCTTGCCATATTCGTTATGCTCTTCCAGGCCTGTGGCGACGGCGAAGATGTTGGGATCGAAGATGATGTCTTCCGGCGGAAAGCCGACCTTCTGCACCAGCGTGTCATAGGCGCGCTTGCAGATTTCGATCTTGCGTTCCTTGGTATCGGCCTGGCCCACCTCGTCGAACGCCATCACCACCACGGCGGCGCCGAAGCGGCGCACTTCCTTGGCATGCTCCAGGAAAGCTTCTTCGCCTTCCTTCAGCGAGATCGAATTGACGATGACCTTGCCCTGGCAGCATTTCAGGCCGGCCTGGATCACCTTCCACTTGGAACTGTCGATCATCAGCGGCACTTTGGAAATATCCGGTTCGCCCGCCATCATGTTGACAAAGCGGGTCATCGCCGCCTCGCCGTCGATCATGCCCTCGTCCATGTTGATATCGATGACCTGGGCGCCGTTCTCGACTTGGCTGCGCGCGACTTCCAGCGCCGCTTCATAATCACCCGCGACGATCAGCTTCCTGAACTTGGCGCTGCCGGTGATGTTGGTGCGCTCGCCCACATTGATGAAGTTCAGGTCCGGGGTCAGGGTGAACGGCTCCAGCCCCGACAGCCGCATATCTTTGGGCTTCTCCGGAATGGCGCGCGGCGTCACGCCCGCGATGGCCTTGCCGAAAGCGGCGATGTGATCGGGCTTGGTGCCGCAGCAGCCGCCCACAATATTGACCAGGCCGGAACGGGCGAATTCCTCGATCATCGTCGCCATCTGTTCGGGCGACTCGTCATAGCACCCGAATTCATTGGGCAGGCCGGCATTGGGATGGGCCGACACCAAGGTGTCGCAGGCGCCCGCCAGTTCGGCGACATAGGGGCGAAGCTCCTTGGCGCCCAGCGCGCAGTTCAGCCCGATGGCGAAGGGATCGGCATGGCGCACCGAATGCCAGAAAGCGGTCGGCGTCTGGCCCGTCAGGGTGCGGCCCGAAAGATCGGTTATGGTGCCGGAGATCCACACCGGCAGGCGTACGCCCATCTCCTCGAACACTTCCTCGATGGCGTAGATCGCCGCCTTGCAGTTCAAGGTGTCGAACACCGTCTCGATCATGATGACGTCGCTGCCGCCCTTGATCAGGCCGCGGGTGCCGTCGCGATAGGTTTCGCGCAGCTGGTCGAACGTGATGTTGCGGAAAGCCGGGTCATTGACGTCGGGCGAGATGGTGGCGGTGCGGTTGGCCGGCCCAAGCACACCAGCGACAAGCCGCGGCCTGCTGGAGGTGGAAAACTCGTCGCACAGATCGCGCGCCAGTTTGGCGCCCGCCTCGTTCAACTCGCCAACAAGATGTCCCAACCCGTAATCTTCCTGGCTGGTGAAGTTGGAGTTGAAGGTGTTGGTCTCGATGAAATCCACCCCGGCTTCCAGATACTGGCGGCCGATATTCTGGATGATCTCGGGCTTGGTGAGAGTCAGAAGGTCGTTGTTGCCCTTCAGTTCGGACGGGTGATTGCCGAAACGCCGCCCCCTAAAATCCTCTTCGCCCAGCTTGAAGCCCTGGATCATCACGCCCCATGAGCCATCCAGCAGCAGAAGGCGCTTCTTGGCCTCTTCCTTCATCCAGGCAACACGGGCACTACGATCAAAACTCATGACAGTTCCAGAAACTTAAGAGTGGACGGGACGGATACCGAGAATGCGGCAGGCCGCGTAGGTCAGATTGGCCTGGTTGAGCGTATAGAAGTGGAATTGGCCAAAACCGCGGGTGCGCAGTTGCTGCACCTGATCGGCCAGCACCGCCGCTGCCACGATGCGGCGGGTTTCCACATCCTCATCCAGCCCGTCATAGGCCTTTGCCAGCCACGCGGGAATGGACGCGCCGGTCTTGGCCGCCATGCGCGCCACGGCGTTGAAGTTGGTGGTGGGGATGATGCCGGGCACCACCGGAATGGTGATGCCGGCGCGCGCGGCATCGTCGCGGAAACGCGCCGTCAGGTCGTTGTCGAAGCAGAATTGGCCCAACGCGCGGTTGGCACCGGCGTCCATCTTGGCTTTCAACAATGCGATGTCGTGGCCATGGCTGGGCGAATCCGGATGACGCTCCGGATAAAAAGACACGCTGACTTCGAAGTCGGCGATCTTCTTGATGCCCGCGATCAGTTCCGGCGTGGAATTGTAGCCCTCGGCGTGCTGCACATAAGGCCCGCTCATGCCGGGCATGTCGCCGCGCAGCGCCACAATATGGCGGATGCCCGCATCCCAATAGGCGCGCACGATATCGTCGATCTCGCCGCGTGAAGCACCGACACAGGTCAGATGCGCGGCCGGCTTCAGGCTGGTCTCGTCCACGATGCGCTTGACCGTGGCATGGGTGCGCTCGCGCGTGGAACCGCCCGCGCCATAGGTCACCGACACAAACGCAGGCGCCAGCGGCTCCAGCCGGCGGATTGCCAGCCACAACGCCGCTTCCGCCTCATCCGTCTTGGGCGGGGAGAATTCGAACGAGACCTGCAATGGGCCCGGGTTTGTGATGAGATTTTCCAGGCTCATGCGGCTTCTTTTTTGCTTTTTGCTTTGGCTGCGGCCAGCCACAGCTTGACGGTGAGTTTTTCGCCTTCGCCCGTGGGCGCGATGGTCTCGCTGCCGGCCGAGGACAGGCCTGCGCTTGCGAACCAGCTTTCCACTTCCCGGTCCGAGAAACCCAGGCGGCGATGGGCGAACTCCTCGCGCAGGAATTCTTCCTTGTGAGGGGTGAAGTCGGCAATCAGCAAGCGCCCACCCGGCGCCATGACGCGCGCCGCCTCTGCCACCGCGGTGCCCGGATCATCCAGGTAATGCAGCACCTGGTGGAACAGCACGACATCGAAACCGGCGCCCACCGCGCCGTTGGGAAAAGGCAGGCGATAGGTATCGCCCAGCCGCACCTGTGCGTTCTGGATATCGGCGCGCAGCAAACGGTCGCGGGCGATGGACAACATGTCGGGACTGACATCGATGCCCACCGCGCGCCGCGCATGGGGGGCGATCAGTTCCAGCATCCGTCCGGTGCCGGTGCCGGCATCCAGGAAATTTTCGATTTGCCCCGCGGTGAGATGGCGGGCGATGGCGGCTTCCACGTCTTTCTCCGGCGCATGCAGGGCTCGAATGCGCTCCCATTCAGCGGCATTGGATTTGAAATAGGACGCCGCCGCATTGGCGCGCGTTTGGCGCACATGCGCCAGCCGCGCCTTGTCGGCATCCTGCAGGCTGGGATCAGCCAGGGCGGCGATGACGCGGCTTAGTTCGGCACCGGTGCCCCGGTCGGCGGCGCGGCAGAACACCCAGCTGCCTTCCTTGAAACGCTCCACCAACCCGGCCTCGCCCAAAAGCTTGAGATGGCGGGAGACGCGCGGCTGGGACTGGCCCACGATCTCGATCAGCTCGCTGACCGTCAGCTCGGCCTGGCGCAGCAACAGGAGCAGGCGCAACCTGGTGGGGTCGCCGGCGGCACGCAGCATGGAAACCAGCTTGTCCAAGGGCCTTCCTACATATAAACATATCTTTATATGCTCAAGGCCTCTGCGGCTGCAAGAGGTCTGGATTTGTCCCGAAAAAACCGGCAAAAGCCGGGAAAATCTCGGATTTTGAACTGGATGCATGGCTTGCGATTGACGGCTTTGGGATTGTGCGGGTTGCTGCTGGCCGGCTGTGCCGCCCCCTCGCCCCAGGCTGCGGGCGACCCCTATGAGCCGTTCAACCGGGACGCCCTGAAGCGCAACGCCAAGATCGACAAATATATCGTCATCCCCACCCTTGAGACCTATTTCAGCCTGGTGCCCGAAAACGGCCGGCGCGGGGTGCACAATTTCCTGGGCAACCTGGCGCTGCCCACCATCTTCGTGAACGACATGCTGCAGGGCGAGGTCTCACGCGCCGGCAACTCGATGTGGCGGCTGACGGTGAACTCGACCATCGGCCTGGGCGGGTTCTTCGATCCGGCCAGCAAAATGGGCATTCCGGGACATGGTGAGGATTTCGGCCAGACCCTTGCGGTGTGGGGCGTGGGCGAAGGGCCTTACTTGATATTGCCCTTGCTGGGACCCAGCAATCCACGCGATGCCGTGGGGCTGGTGGTGGATGCGGTGATCGATCCCACCAACCAGATTCGTTTCAAGCAGCACATCTGGTGGTCGGCGGGGCGCAAATATTTCACCCTGCTGGACCTGAAGGGCCAAACGTACCAAACCGTCCGGGGCATCCAGCGCAGCTCGGTGGATTATTATTCATCCTTGCGCAGCCTGTACCGGCAGATGCGCAACGAACAGATCCGCAATGGCCGCAAGGGCAATGAGGATTTGCCGGATTTCTGAGAAGACGCTTGGTTTT
>CANCMM010000184.1:0-4882 GCA_947379335.1 Alphaproteobacteria bacterium
GTGGCGCCCCGGATCAAAGCGTCGTCGTGGTGACCGCGGAAAATACCGGTTCCCTGGGGGGGCTGGCCAAGAATTCCCTGCTGGAACCGGTGGTGGGTTCGGTGGTGGGGGCTGCGGATGCCGCCAATTCGGGCCTCTATTATGCAACCGCCCCCGGGGCCCAAGTCATTGCCCCGGCGGACGGAAAAGTTCTTTACGCCGGCCCTTACCATAAGACCGGACAAGTGTTGATCCTGGAGATAACCACCGGCTACGATGTGGTCTTGGCGGGACTGGGACGTGTGACGGTAAAGCCAAACGATCAGTTGCTGGCGGGCGAGCCGGTTGGAACCATGGCCTCCTCCGACGACAGGCTTTATTTTGAAGTGCGCCATGGCGGTCATGGCCAGTCACCCGCGCCGTGGTTGAAGTTGAATTTGCGCCCTGCGTTTGGAAAGGCGAACGGTACATGAAGAAGTTTGCGCTTGTTGGTCTGGGTCTGTTTGGCGGTTTCGCCACGGCGATGATCGCGTTGCCGGAAGCCAAGGGCGCCAATGATGCGTCCGCCTATGGCCAGCTCGATTTGTTCAGTGACGCCTTTGAGCGCGTGCGCGCCAACTATGTGCGCCCGGTCAAGGACAGCGAGCTGATCGACGCCGCCATCCAGGGCATGGTGTCGAACCTCGATCCGCATTCCAGCTACATGGACGCCAAGATGTATGGCGACATGCAGATCACCACCAAGGGCCAGTTCGGCGGCGTCGGCATTGAAGTCACCCAGGAAGATGGGTTGATCAAGGTGATCTCGCCGATCGACGGCACGCCCGCGTCGCGTGCCGGCATCAAGACCGGCGACCGCATCGCCGGCATCGACGGCAATTCCATCGCCGGACTGCAATTGAACGAAGCCATCGACAAGATGCGCGGCCCGTCCGGCAGCAAGATCACCCTGACCATCCTGCGCGAAGGCGAAAAGAAGCCGTTCGACGTGACCTTGGTGCGCGCCATTGTATCGGTGGATGCGGCCTCTTATCGCCGCGAAGGCGATATCGGCTATATCCGCATGCCCGGCTTCAATGAACAGACCGCCGAGGGCCTGGAAAAGGCCGTGCGCGACCTCAAGAAACAGATCGGCCCCGGCATCAAGGGTTATGTGCTGGACCTGCGCAACAATCCGGGCGGGTTGCTGGATCAGGCGATCCAGGTGTCGGATGATTTCCTGGGCGCCGGTGAGATTGTCTCCACCCGCGGCCGTCATCCCGAAGACACTCAGCGTTATGACGCCAAGGGCGGCGATGTCACCGACGGCAAGCCGGTGGTGGTGCTGATCAATGGCGGCACCGCCTCGGCTTCGGAAATCGTCTCCGGCGCGCTGCAGGATCACAAGCGCGCCACCGTCATCGGTCTGACCAGCTTCGGCAAGGGTTCGGTGCAGACCATCATTCCCTTGGGCGAAAATCGCGGCGCGCTGCGACTGACCACGGCGCGCTACTTCACCCCCTCCGGCCATTCCATCCAGGCCCAGGGCATCATCCCCGACATCCAGGTGGCGCAGGGCGATGAAGCCAATGTTCCCAAGCTGGCGCGTCCGTCCGAAGCGGATCTGCGCGGCCATCTCACCGGTGAGCCGGTCCCGGCCAAGCGGGTGAATGCCCCGGTGATCAAGCCGGCCCCGGGCCAGAAGTATGACGACTTCCAGCTCTCCTATGCCCTGGACCTGCTGCACGGGAAGATGACGGTCGCCTCGGCCGCCGTGCCGGCCCCCGACAAGAAGCAGTAGCCTCGCCAGGCCCAAAAGTTAAAAAGGCCCGCCTCTGGCGGGCCTTTTTGCTTTGGAGCGCACAAACCTGCCTCCCCCTCATGTGCGTAAGCACATAGGAGGGGGAGGTGGCCGTAGCTGGCCGAGGATGTGAGGTCGTTAGACCGAACATTCGAGCAGCCAGCGAAGGCCGGAGGGGGTCCCTTTAACAAGTCTTAACTATCATAATTCCTAATAACGGCATGGCTGCTGCTGCCGATTCTGCGGAAGGCTTGCTCGCGTCCAAGGCCGGGCGCGCGCTGGCTTTTGCCGCGTCCTTCACGGTCTGCCTGCTGGCGGCGGGCATGCTGGCCATCACGCTTTTGGGCCATGCCCATGGTCCCACCATTGTGCTGGACCTGCCCGAAACGGCCGAGAATACGCCCAAGCCGCCCACCACCACGGCCTATTCCATTTCCGATGACGGCGCCGTGGTCGGTCCGGTGACCAAGCCGATCTATGCCGGCAAGGCGCTGCTGGCCGATCCCGCCCTGGTGGAGAACACGCCCCAGGGTCCGTTGCCGCGCATCGCCGATGATGGCCGCAAACCCATGACGGCCTATGCCGCGCCGGCTGCGCCCGGCACCAAGTTCAAGATCGCCATTGTGGTCAGCGGACTGGGACTTTCCTCGACCGCCAGCAAAGCGGCGCTGGAGAGCCTGCCCGCGGCGGTGACCCTGGGCTTTGCGCCTTATGCCGGCGATGTCGGCCAGTGGGTGGCCGAAGCCCGCGAGCATGGCCATGAGATCCTGCTCGAAATTCCCATGGAACCGTTCGATTTCCCCGACAGCGATCCGGGCCCGCACACTTTGCGCGCCGGACAGGATGAGGACGCCAACATCCAGCGCCTGACCTGGGCGCTGACCCGCTTCACCGGTTATGCCGGCGTGACCAATCTTCTGGGCCAGCGCTTTTTGTCGGACAGCGTGGCGCTGTCGCCGGCCCTGACCTATCTCAATCGCCGCGGACTGTATTTCTTCGACAATGGCGCGGTCAGCCAGTCGGTGGTGCCCACTGTGGCCGGCCAGGTCGGCATTCCTGCGGTGCAGAGCGGGGCTGCGCTGGACAGCATCCAGACGGCGCTGGAAATCGACCGCCGCCTGTCGGAACTCGAAACCCAGGCCCGCGCCAATGGCAGCGCGGCCGGTTCGGCCTTCCTGTATCCCGTCTCCATCGCGCGCATTGCCGCCTGGGCGAAAGGTCTGGAATCGCGCGGCTTTGTTCTGGTGCCGGTTTCGGCCATAGTGACCGCGCCAAAACAATAACAAAGCGCGTCATGTCTTCCTCTTCCGATCTGCCCTACCGGCCCTGTGTCGGCATCATGCTGTTCAACACGGACGGCAAGGTGTTCGTCGGCAAGCGCATCGACCAAAGCGTGGAAGGCTGGCAGATGCCGCAAGGCGGCATCGACAAGGGCGAGACGCCCAAACAGGCCGCCAAGCGCGAGCTGCAGGAAGAAGTCGGCACCGACAAGGCCGAAATCATGTCTGAGATGGAAGATTGGGTGACATATGATTTGCCGCAGCACCTGATCGGCGTGGCGTTTCACGGCAAATACAAGGGCCAGCGCCAGAAATGGTTCGCCATGCGCTTCACCGGCAAGGATGCCGATATCGATCTGACCGCGCATGAGCCGGAATTCTCGGACTTCCAATGGGTCAGTCTTGCCGATTTGCCCGGCCTGATCGTGCCTTTCAAGCGCGAAACCTATAAGGCGGTCATTGCCGCTTTCAAAAACCTGGCATGAGCAAATCTCCCGTTGTGATGATCCACGGGGCCTTCTGCGGACCCTGGTCGTTGGAGGGGCTGAAGGAAAAATTCGAGGCCGCCGGTTATGCCGTCACCGCGCCGCCCCTGCGCTTCCACGACGAAAAGCGATCGTCCCCGGCATTGGCCACCACCGGCCTTGCCGATTACGCCGCCGACCTGGAAGGCGAAATCGGGGCTTTAAAAGCACCCCCCATCCTGGTGGGCCATTCCATGGGCGGATTGCTGGCGCAGATGTTGGCGGCGCGCGTCGAGGTTGCCGCGTTGATATTGCTGGCGCCGTCGCCGCCCTGGGGCGTGACACCGACCACCCTGTTTGAAATCGGCGCCGCCCACGCGATGCACCTGCAGCCTGGTCACTGGAACCAGGTGCTGGAGCCCAACCGCGACGTGGCGCTGGCCCATTCGCTGGACCGGCTGCCGCGCGACATGCGCGACGCTGTCTATGGCCGCTTCGTGGCCGAGTCGGGCCGCGCCATGTTCGAAGTGATGAACTGGGCGATGGATTTCAACCAGGCCAGCGCGGTGGAAGCCGATGCGGTAACAGCCCCCATGCTGTTTCTCACCGGCAGCGAGGACAAGATCAATCCGCCTTCAACTGTAGAAAATATCGCCAAATTATATGGCGACCGCGCAACCGCCGAAGTGTTGGACGGCATGGGGCATTGGCTGATCGGCGAACCGGGCTGGGAGCAGCTGGTGGAGCGCGCGCTGGCCTGGCTGAAAGCTAAGAAGCTCTAGCTCTTGGCGTCGGACTTGCGCTTGGCAAAGTCCTTCATGAAAGTCTGCAAGGTATCGATCGACGCGATCTTGGCCGCGGCCTCGCGGAAGGCCAGGCCATGCTGGTCGATATCGGACGACAGCACCGCGAACAGGTTGGCGTCCGGGGTGCCTTTCATCTTGGGCGCAAAATGCTCGCGCACCCGCTTCAGGCTGGCTTCGTCATTGGCCAGGCTATAGGCCACGGCCGTCCGCATCACCTGGGCGCGGTCGGTATTGCTCAGCGGAACCGTGTCGCTCCAGCGCGCATCCAAAATCTCTTCGGCCTTCTGGCCGGCGATGGCCCAGTTGCCGCTGTCCCAATAAATGTCGGCGCGCAGGTGCTTGGTGTCTTCGGCCTGGTCCACCGCGAGCAGGTCCAGGGCGTTGTCCCATTGCTTGAGGGCGGCAAAGGCGCGCGCTTCCAGCAGCATGCGCTGGTGCATTTCCTCGTCCGGCAATCCGGTGATCTGGGAATCGCGGATCGCGGCCACCGCCTTGTCGGCCTTGTGGTCCATCAGATAGACGGCGGCGAGGCGGGTGGCGACCTGCGCCTTGGCGATGCCATCCAGCCGTTTG
>CANCMM010000185.1:0-4862 GCA_947379335.1 Alphaproteobacteria bacterium
GGACCGGGCGCTGGCGGACGAAACCACCCATGCAGCGCAGGGCCGCGGAGTAGGGCGTCTCGTTGGAGATCACGGGGGCGCCGCCGATCGGCGAGGTGTAGCGGCCAACCGAGTCCGGGGTCGGGCTGATGCAGCCTTCCAGGGCGACGGCTGCCAGCATGAGAACCAGCGGCTTGAGGAGGTGTTTGCGAGCGCGGCGAGTCATGGGAGGGGCTTCCCTTTTCCTATCGAAATTTAGTGACGGTTTACGTCGGCGGTGGCGGTCTGGTTGCCGTTGTTGGTCTGCTGGCTGTCGATGATCGTGGTGTTATGGCTTCCCAGGACAACCACGCTCAGCTGATTGCCGATTGCGCTGGCCTGTCCGTAGGTCTGGCTTGCACCGCCCATGCCAACTCCGCCGCCGGCGTATTGCGCGCCGCTGCCTTGCTGGTACTGGGCGGAGGTGACCTGGCCATTCACCATGGTCAGGTTGCCGTTGGCGTCGCGCATCGAATAGCCGGACGCGTTGTTCTGGTTGGCGGAGCCGTAACCGTTGTACATCGAGGCATTGGTCCAATCGCCGGCCTGGGCCGCGGTGGCGGACAAGGCGAGAAGCGTCAGGGCAATGAGGGTCTTTGAACGGGTCATGGCGGACTTTCCAATTTCAGTTGACCCGAACAGAGCAACCGCCATGCCAGTCCTTAAGCGCTGTTAGGGTTTGGCCGTGCCGTCCCGGCACAGGCCCTGCGGAAAAGCCGCGAAAATGGCGGGTTTTTGAAGCTCATCCGGTTCCGGTGTTCGGCGGTGAACGTCACGCTTTGGACCCTGCGTCCCGAAATGGCGCGGGCTCGAACAGCCTCCTGGGACGGCTTTGGTGCGGCGGGATGGGGATTTTCTGTTTCACGGCGGCACAGTTGGAACGGGCCGCGAAGCACCCTAGATAGGGCCATGGCTTTCCTGCAGTCCCAACCTCCGCGCCAGCCGATCTTCCGCGCGCCCGCCATCGTGCTGTGGCTGATCGGGGGATTGGCCGCTGCCCATGCCGCGCGCGCGTTCGCCCCGCCAGCCCGCGCCGCCGACATGGTTTACGAGTACGCGCTGATTCCGGCGCGCTACAGCCGTGCCTTTCTGGAAAGCCACATGGCCGATCCCGGCACAGTCTGGGAACGCATCGTTCCGTTCTTCTCTTACATGGCGCTTCACAATGACTGGACCCATCTGGTCATTAACTGTCTTTGGCTGCTGGCCTTCGGTCCGGTGGTGGCGCGCCGCTTGGGCGCTGGCCTGTTCCTGGTCTTCTTCCTGGTTTGCGGCATAGCGGGCGCCGGCTTCTACCTGGCGCTCAACTGGGCCAGTCCCATGCCGGTGGTGGGGGCGTCGGGCGCCATCTCCGGCCTGATGGCGGCGGGCCTGCGCATGCTGCCGGGCCAGGCGCCCTGGACCGCGCCGGGCGAGGCGCCGCTGGCGCCGATCTTCTCGCGCCAGATCCTGATGTTCTCGGCCGTGTGGGGGGCGATCAATCTTCTGGCCGGGCTGACCGGGCTGGGAATGGGCGGGGAAACCGCGCTTATCGCCTGGCAGGCGCATCTGGGCGGTTTCCTGGCCGGGCTGCTGCTGTGCGGGCCGTTCGATGCCTTGCGCCCCCGGACCGTAGGCGTCCCGCTGGATCGTTAAGCGTCTTGCCGACCGGCGGCAGCGGCGCTACGCTCTTACCGTTGTAGTAGGACGCACGCCATTGGCACTTCCCAAGCTCAGCAAGCTGGAACTCCAGATCATGGAGGTGCTGTGGAACAATGGCCCCACCGCCATCCGCGATATCCAGGAAAGTTTCGGGGCCAAGGGCCGCCCCGCCTACACCACAGTGCAGACCATGGTGTACCGGCTGGAGACCAAGAAGGCGCTGCGCCGCGCCCGCAAGATCGGCAACGCCCATATCTTCGAAGCGGTGATCAGCCGCGACGCCGCCAAGGCCCGCCTGGTGGATGAATTCCTGTCGATGTTCGGCGGCCGCATGCAGCCGGTGATGGCCCAGCTGATCGAGGCGGGCAATCTGTCGTCCAAGGATGTGGCCGACGCCGAGAAGCTGCTGCGGGATCTGGCCGCCAAAAAGAAGAAAGACGCATGATCGCCGGGCTGGCAGATCATCTCTGGCAATCCACCCTGTTCGCCGGTGCGGCGGGGCTGCTGACATTGATGCTGCGGCATAATGGGGCGCGGGCGCGCTTCTGGTTGTGGTTCGCCGCCTCGCTGAAATTCCTGTTGCCGTTTGCCCTGCTGGCGATGGTGGGCGAAAAACTGGCGCAGCTGCTGCCCGTGCCGCGCACCATCCTGGTCATTCCCGCCGCCGCCGAACGCTTCTCCGCGCCCGCCCACACTTTGGCCGCCCCCCATGCACAGGCCCCCGACGTGTTGCCGCTGCTGCTGGGAATCTGGCTGTTGGGCCTGGGCGCGATTCTGTCTCTGCGGCTGGTGCGCTGGATGAAGCTGCGCGCCATGATAAATGCCGCGCGCGATCTGCAGGTGCCCGGTGCGCCGGTCATGGTGAAATCGTCGCCCTCGCTGCTGGAGCCCGGCCTGGTCGGCGTGTTCAAGCCGGTGGTGCTGCTGCCGCAAGGCCTGATGACCCATCTGTCGGACGGCGAGCGCGATTCCATCCTGGCGCATGAGCTGGGACATCTGCGCCGCCGCGACAATGTCACCGCCGCCATCCACATGGCGGTCGAGGCGCTGTTCTGGTTCTACCCGCCGGTGTGGCTGATCGGGGCGCGACTGATCGCCGAGCGCGAGCGCGCCTGTGACGAAAGCGTGCTGGCGCAAGGCCATGATCCGGAAGTGTATGCCGGCGGCATCCTCAAGGTCTGCAAGTTCTGCATCCGCTCGCCGCTGGCCTGCGCGCCGGGCGCCACCGGCGCGGATCTCAAGAGCCGGGTGCGGCTCATCATGACCGGCGCGGCGGCGCGGCGGCTGGGCGCCGGCAAGCGCGTGGCTCTGGCGGGTGCAGGTGTTGTGGCCCTGGCACTGCCGATAGCGGCGGGTTTCCTGGATTCGCCCCTGGCGGTGGACATGCAGCGCAAAGTCGCCGTCCTGCGCACCCAGGTGACGGAAAACATCGCCCGCAATGTCGCGGCGGTCAGCCAGCAGATCGGCGTGACACCGGTGCAAGTGCAGGCGCGCCGCCTGCCGCGCATGCTGGTGGTGGCCCCTGCAGCGATTGTGTTGCCGGAGGCGCAGCCACAGGCGCCCGCCATGGCGACGCCTGCGCCGAAAGCCGACATCAACGCCGAAGCGGCGCCCACGCCCCCGAACGCGCGGGAAGGCACCCGCGAAGCCGTGCTGGCGCTGTATCCCAGCGGGGCGGGCGAGCCCGAAGCCATCACCTGCCGCGTGCCGCAGCTGCTGCCCGGCTCGCGCCTGCCCGGTCCCGAAGTGTGCAAGGTCAATCGCGTCTGGGCGCAGCTGCGCGCCGAGGGCAAGGACATCAGCCCCGACGGCACCACCGTGATCGCCACCCTGTCCGGCGGCCGGACCATGCAGGCTGGTTCCTGCATCAACAGCCTGCCCATGCTGGTCAGTCTCAGCAACCCCACACTGTCCTACGCCTGCCGCTAGGCATGCGCGCGGGTCTGGTCGCCGCGCTGTTCTGTCTGGCAGTGAGCGGCGCACAGGCGCAGCCGGCCTGCGGTCCACTCAAGCTTCTTAGCCAACAGCAGATGGCCCATTTCGGCTCGACCGATGTGATGGTGGTGCCGGTCAGCCTCAATGGCGTGGACAAGGGGATGATCTTCGATACCGGGGCGGACACGACCCAGCTGTCGCGCAGGGTCGCCGAAGAGTTGAAGCTGAACATCCACCGCTCCCGCGACTGGCGCCACCGCGAGGCGCGCGATGTCAGCGGCAATATCTCGACCAGCGCCGCCACCGTCCACACCCTGTCCTTCGGCAAGGTCCGGTTCGAAGACATCGAACTGCATCTGTGGCCCGATCCGGACTTTGGCCGCACCACACCCTTGCTGGCGGGCGTGCTATCGCGCGATTTGCTGTTCGATTATGACGTGGATGTGGATTTCGCCACCGGCATCCTCAAGCTCTTTTCCAAGGATCATTGTTTCGGCGCCATCGATTACTGGCATCCGCCCGCCATCGCCGCCATGCGCATCGCCATCCGGGACGGCCATGTCCATATCCCGGTGAACCTGGACGGCCACACATTGGACGCGGTGATCGATACCGGCTCGCAATACACCATCATCAGCCTGCCGGTGGCCAAGCGGCTGTTCGGCCTGTCGGCGGATTCGCCGGAGGTGACGCCTTTGGGCGCGGTCAACAACGATCCGGCCCTGAACGGCTTCATGCATACCTTCGCCAGCCTGTCCTTTGGCGGGGTGATGGTGCTGACGCCGGACATGATGCTGCTGCCCGACCGGATGGCCCGTGGCGGTGACCGGACCCAGCAGACGGGCAACCGCGCCTTGTTCAACACGGCACTGCCGGACATCACCATCGGGATGGATGTGCTGCGGCACCTGCACATCTACCTGGCGCCGGACGAGCACAATTTCTACGTCTCCCTGGCCGCGCCGCCCTGAGTTGCGCCGCGGCGTGCCCGGTGTTACAAAACCTACAACGGTAGTAGAATCGGGCGGGCATGAAACGCATTGCAATCCTGCTGCTTGCGGGTCTGACGGCGGCAGCCGCGCAGCCTGCACCCCCGACCGAAAGCGTCACCGTCACCGGCCTGAAAGACGCGCCCCAAGCGGTGGTGGACCATTTCGTCCAGTCCTTTTCCAAGCCCGCCTATCTCACCGGCAAGATGGGCCGCTGGGAAAATGGCGTCTGTCCGGTCACGACGGGCCTGGCGCCAAATACGCCGCCTTCATCAGCCG
>CANCMM010000186.1:0-4847 GCA_947379335.1 Alphaproteobacteria bacterium
TCAGCTCCAATGTGGCGAAGTTTCCCTTCAGCCCGCGCGGCACCTACAAGCCGGATGTGTCGCGGCTGTCGGCGGACCCGCTGGTGGACTATCAGGCGCACCTGAAAGCGTTCGGCATCGACCGGGCGCTGTTCGTGCATCCCGAGCCCTATGGCGACGACCATACCCTGGTGCTGGATTGCCTGGCGCGCACCTCGCCTGCGCAGTTCAAGGGCACCAGCATGTTCTTCCCCAAGGATGACGATGCGCCCGCCAGGCTGGAGGCGCTGGTGAAGAAACAGCCGCGCATCTGCTCCACCCGCTTTCACTTGCACCGCGGCAACACCCATTACTTCACCAGCTTCGCAGAGCCGGGCGTGCGGGCGCTGTGGAAGAAGGCGGTGGATCTGAACCTGGTGGTAGAGCTGGATCTGGGTCCGGACTATGCGCGTGACGCCGGTGCCGCCATCGCGGCGTTCCCCGGCTGCAAGGTGCTGATCGACCATATGTGCAATCCCAAGACCGGCATGATCTGGGAATATGGCGATGTGCTGGACCTCGCCAAGTATCCCAATGTCTATATGAAGATGTCAGGTTTGGGCTACATGACCGACGACAAGCCGGACTATCAGAGCCAGATTCCCTTCACCCGCCGCGTGATCAAGGAATTCGGCGCCGACCGCATGGTGTGGAGCGGAGATTCCCCGCACATCGCCGACGTGCACATGAAGGGCTATTCGGCCGCCGACATCGCCAAGGTCAAGGGCGGCAACCTGCAGCGCCTGTTGAACTGGTAGATGCTGGACAAGCCAAGCGCCTCCATCTCCACCGTCGCGGCCTGCTTCTTTGTGCTGGCGGTGGCGTTTGTGTGGGGCGAGATCCTCACCATCAACAATATCGCCGTTCTCGGCATGATGGATTTCAATGATTTTGTCTCGGCGGCGCTTCTGGCCGGGACTTTTTTTCTGCCCATGGTAGCGGTTGGCCTGATCCTGCTGCTGGTGCTGGGCGGCGCCAAATATTTCGGAAGCTGGGAACAGGTCTGCCCGCCGGTCCTGACCATGTGTCCGATATTCGTGATTCTCTATACCGGCTTCTTTTTCTTCTCCGAGCAATGGCCTTGGGGCACCTTGGTCACCCCGGCGCTGGCGATTCTCTTTGGCTACGCGGTCGGACCCGTCATCCGCTCGGTCCTGTCACGCCAGCGCAATCCGGCAGTGCGCGACTGGGCGCCTGCCATCGTGGTGGCCTTTGCTGCGATGATGGCGCAAGGCTGGAGCTTCACGCTAAGCCAGAGCCGCAGTCTGCAATGCGTCGAGATATTCGGAGAACGTCGCGATACGGCGTCCACCTTCATGCTGGCGCTGGACCGCGGCGCGGTGCTGGCCGCGGACCGCGAGGCGATCCTCTATCCCTGGAACAAGATCGACCTTGTGTGGATTTCCGACAGCGCAGACCTGAAGGTCAGCCCGGCCACGCGCAAGCGTTGTCTGATCGTTCACCCGGCGCCGCGGCAGGGCGGCTAGTAGCCCGGTTCGCCGTAATAGGTCGAATAGCCTTCGCGATAGGCTGGGCCATAAGACGGGCCATAGGACGAGCGCTGGTAATAGGCGCCCCGGTAGGGCTGGCCATAGCCGCCATAGGACTGCTCGCGATAGCCGCCGCCATAGGGCTGGGCGTAATAGCCGCCGCCGTAACCCTGGTTGCCGTAATAGGCGCTGTCGCTCATCTGATAATAGCCGGGCTCGCTGTACCCATAGCGGCTGCCGCCGCCGCCATAGCCCTGATAGCCGCTGTCGAAGCCGCCGTCATAACCGGCATAGGCGCCCGAGGAATAGCCGTAGGGCGTGGCGCAGCCAGCCAGCGGCAGGAGCGCGGCAAGGAGAAGGGCGGTGGACAGCTTCTTCATGGGGGCCTCGATGCGAAAATCTGTGCCAGAATGATACACACGGAGCCGGCTGGTGCGAAGCGATGCCGGGATTATGGTAAACGGAGGCGGCCATGGACGGACGGCGCGACTTTCTTCTGGCGGCAGGCGCACTGGCGATGGGGGCCGGCAGTGCCCAGGCCGAGACTTTGCCGGCGCTCCCGCCAGTCGCTCCCAGGCATCACATCCGGTTTGCGGTCTGCGGCATCAGCCATGACCATATCCATGGCATGATCGGCGCCATCCAGCGCGGCGGCGGCGAACTGGTGGCCTGGTGGGGCGCCGAACCCGACAAGCGCGCGACGTTCCTGCGGCGCTATCCGGATGCCAGGGCGGCGCGCAGCCAGGACGAGATACTCCAGGACTCCGGCGTCCAATTGGTGCTGTCATCCCACATCGCCAGCGAACGGGCTGGCATCGGCGTGCGCGCAATGCGGGCCGGCAAGGATTTTCTGGCCGACAAGCCCGGCATCACCACCCTTGAGGATCTGGCGCTGGTGCGAAAGACCATCGCCGAAACCGGGCGCAAATTTGCCATCCTCTATTCCGAGCGGCTGGAAGTGAAAGCCGCGGTCCATGCCGGCGTGCTGATCGCCCAGGGCGCCATCGGCAAGGTGATCCAGACCATCAACATTGCGCCCCATCAGGTGATCCAGGGCGCCGGCGACAATGGCGGCGGCGCGGCGCGCCCGGCCTGGTTCTGGGAGGACGCCCAGTATGGCGGCATTCTGTGCGATATCGGCTCGCACCAGATCGACCAGTTCCTGTTCTATACCGGCTCGACCAAGGCCGAGATCGTCGCCGCCCAGATCGCAAACTTGCGCCATCCCGATCATCCCCATTTCCAGGATTTCGGCGACATGATGCTGCAGGGGGATAAAGGCTTCGGTTATGTGCGGCTGGACTGGTTCACGCCAAACGGCCTGGGCACCTGGGGCGACGGCCGGCTGTTCGTGCTGGGCACCGATGGCTATATCGAGATCCGCAAATACGCCAACGTCGCGGTGTCGGGACAGGGCAACAACCTGTTCGTGGTGGATGGCAGCCGCGTCCGCTACATCGACTGCAACAATGGCCCGCTGCCCTTCGGGCGGGACTTCGTCGCCGACGTGGTGATGCGCACCCAGACCGCCCAGGACCAGACGCAGGCGCTGCTGGCCGCCGAGCTTTCCATCCGCGCCCAGCTGGCCGCCAAACGCGTCACCTTGACGATCTGAAGAGGAGCGATCCAAAGAAAAAGGGCCGGATCGCTCCGGCCCTTGTTCGCTTGGATGTGCGTCCTGTTATGCGCCACCGGTCGAGGCGACCAGGTGGAAGGGCGAGGGCGGGCCGGCCAGCGTGACGGTGGTCAGCACCGCGCCGCCGGTGGTCAGTTCGACCGCCTTGACGTTGTTCAGGCTGTCGCTGAACAGCAGGTCGCTGAAGCCATCGGCATTGATGTCTTCGGCGCCGCGCAGGATGAAGTTGTCGCCCGGGTTGATGACGGTGGGAGCGGCGATGTTGATCGGCGCGCCCGACTGGACCGCACCGTTCATGGTCCAGATCGAAACCGAGAAGTCGGTCTGGTTCTGGAAGGCGATGTCGCTCTTGCCGTCATTGTTGAAGTCGCCGGTGCCGACCGCCTTCAGGTTGACGCCGTTGTTCAGCGCCGCGCCGGTGGTGGCGATCGCGCCGCCGTTCATCAGGAACACTTCGGTCTGGCCGGTGGTGGTGTTGGACCACAGGATGTCCGACTTGCCGTCGCCGTTGAAGTCGCCCGAGCTGGTGATGTTCCAACCCGCGCCAGGACCCGTGACCGTGGAAGCCGAGTTGACCGTGCCGATGGCATCGGTCGAGTTGGCCTTCATGATCAGGATGTGACCGTTACCGGCACCGTCCTGCAGCAACACGTCCGAGGACGCATCGCCGTTGAAATCACCGGCGGTGATGGCGGTCCAGCCGGCGGTTGAAACGCCGACCGGCAGGGTGAGCGCAGTGGTGGTGAAGGTGGTGGTCGGCGCCGGACCGGTGATGCCGGTGACCACGGACAGGTTACCCGCACCGTCCTGCAGCAGCAGGCCGGCATTGCGGTCGGTGTCCGGGGTGAACTGGCCGGTGCCGATCACCGTCTGGCCCACGAGGGGGGTCACCAACTGGATCGGGCCGCCCGGCTGGACGCTGATGAAGGTGTCGCCGGTGGTGTTGTCCTGGAAGATCAGGTCGCCGAAGCCGTTATTGTTGGTGTCGCTGACATGGCTGGGCGACAGGAACTTGATGCGCTCGACGTTGGTCAGGGTGTCGGTGGCGTCCGGTCCGACTGCGACCGTCACCGCGCCCGGCAGGACGCCGGTAACGGTGTACTGGTTCTCGCGGCCGGAGAAATAGGCCACGTCGGTGCCCGTGCCGCCGTCCAGTGTGTCGTTGCCGGTGCCGCCGAACAGAATGTCGTTGCCGCCCAGGCCGTTCAGGGTGTCATTGCCGCCCAGGCCCGACAGGAAGTCGTTGCCCGCGCCGCCGGTCAGGGTGTTGTTGCCGTTCGAGCCGGTCACGCTGCCCTGGATGTCGGCCGCCAGCTGCACGCTGCCGAACTTGTTGAGGATGTTGCTGGCGCCGTTGAAGATAAAGGTGCCGGCTCCCAGGTCGATGCTGGCCGTGTTGAACACGGCGGGCGGGCCCGGATTGAAGGTGTCGTTCAGGACCAGCGTGTTGTTGCCGGTGCCGTTGAAGATGTTGCCCGACACGCTGGCGCTGTAGGTCGGTCCCAGCTCGTTCAGGGCGATGTCCATTTCCTGGGCGCCCAGGTTCACGATGTTGCCGCTGATGGCGATCTTCTGGCCGGTGGCTTCCAGCACGACCGCGCCGACGTTGGCCGCCTTGGAGATGGTCACGATGTTGCCGTTGAGGGTGGCGGTGCCGTTGGCGAACTTGGCGTCGGCGGCCAGCAGCACATTGTTGATGTTGC
>CANCMM010000187.1:0-4841 GCA_947379335.1 Alphaproteobacteria bacterium
GCAGCTTGCGCGCTAAGATTAACAAAAAACGGGGGCCTCCCATAGAGAAGCCCCCGCTTCTGGTTAAATCAGGCGCTGCTCAGGCAGCCTTGGCGCCTTCGATGGTGGTCAAAGCCGGCGCATTGATGGCGATGCGGCGCGGCCGCTTCTCCTCGGGCACGATGCGCTCCAGGTCCACATGCAGCAGGCCGTTCTCCAGGCGCGCGGCCTTGACCTCGACATGCTCGGCAAGCTGGAAGCTGCGCTCAAAGCCGCGGCCGGCGATGCCCTGGTGCAACAGCGCGGCGGCGGGCTTTTCGGCCTCGTCGCGCTTGCCGCTGACAGTCAGGACACGGTCCTTCACGTCCACCGAAAGGTCCTTTTCGGCAAAGCCGGCGACCGCCAGGGTGACGCGGTAATTGTTTTCGTCGCCGCGCTCGATGTTGTAGGGCGGATAGCCCTGCTCGGACGCGGACTCCAGAAGACCGAGCAGCCGGTCAAAGCCGACGGTCGAACGGAAAAAGGGGGAATAATCGATACGCATGAGACAACCTCCTAAAAGCGTTGTGGTTCGGAACCGGCCCCATCATGGCGGCCGGACACAGCGTATCTAGGGCTGCAAAAGACGGCTTCAAGGCCCTTCCGGGGGCTTGAAAATCGGGCTTAAGTGCCTATGGAAGCGCCGATTCAGCAAAAAAGATTCAGCAAAAATGATCCCCGCCGCCAGCTTGTTTGAACCTTTGCCGATCAAGGCGGTGGGCGCGGAACTGCGCGCAGCCCGGTTTGCGGCCGCGCCCGATGTTCGCAGCCGCGGGGTCTGCGTGCTGCTGAACGGCCAGACCGAATTCATCGAGAAATATTTCGAGGTCATCGACGAACTGCGCGGACGCGGCTTTGCAGTAGCGACGATGGACTGGCGTGGCCAAGGCGGCTCCACCCGCATGACAGAAGATACCCGCAAGAGTTTTGTCGGCGACTTCCGCGAATATGACGAAGACCTGGACACGCTGATGAACTGGATTGTCCAGCCCATGCTGGCGCAGGGTCAAAAGCCGGTGGCGCTGGCCCATTCCATGGGGGCGCACATTCTGCTGCGGACGCTGTCGCGGAGCCCGGGCCGTTTTGCCGCCGCCGTGCTGGGCGCGCCCATGATCGCCATCTCGTTTCGCGGCCAGCGCGAATTCCTGGTGCGGGCGGTAACGGCTTTGCAGGTGTGGCGCGGCCGGCGCGGCGACTGGGTATGGGGCATGGAAGCGCGCGATCCGCACCGGGTCAGCTTTTCGTCCCAGCTGGTGACTTCAGATCCCCAGCGCTTCGAGCGCACCCAGATGCTGCTGCGCGAGCAGCCCGACCTGCGGCTGGCAGGCGCAACCTGGAGCTGGCTGGCGGCGGCGCTGCGCTCGATGGACTGGCTGAAACAGCCGGGGCGGCCCGAGGCCATCACCACGCCGCTGCTGGTGATAGGCGCGGGCAAGGACCGGATCTGCCAGACGCCGCAGACCAGGGCCTTCGCGGCCCGTCTGCCCTCCGGGGACTATGTTGAAATCCCCGAGGGCGAACATGAACTGATGATGGAGCGCAATGCGATCCGCGCCCAGTTCTGGAAGGCGTTTGATGGCTTCATGCAAACGCATCGGCCATAAAAAACACCGGTGAGGACCGGCGCGCGAAGCGCGTGAAAAGGTCCAGTGGACCTTTTCAAGGGACGAACGCTGCGAGCTTCGCGAACAGCGCCGGACATAAAACACCGCGCCCCAGCATGAGCTGAGGCGCGGCGCTTCTTACAGTCGATTGATCGTTACTGAGCCACCTGGCCAGCCGACTGGGCCGGAGCGGCGGGAACCGCAGGGGCAGCCGGAGCCGGGGTGGCGCCAGACTGCTGATCCTGGGCCGGTGCCGGAACATCCGAAGCGGTCGTAGCGGGAGCAACGCCAACCGGCTGGGTATTGGCAGCCGCCTGCTGCACCGGAGCCGCTTGAACCGGCGCCGACGAAGCGGTGCTGGTGCTACGGGCCGGCTTGGCCGAGGCCGACTTCACCGGCGCGATGGACGCAGGCTTGGTGTCGGGCGCCGGAGCAGGCGTAGCGTCAGCCGCCGGGGTCACGGCAGCCTCAGGGGCAGGCTGCGCCGCCGGAGCGGGCGGCACGACCGGCGCCGGCATTGCGCTGGCGGTCACCATCGGCTTGTTGGACGAAGTGCCCGTGTAGGCGAACAGGCCCACGCCGGCAGCGCCGATCATCAACGCCACGGCCAGCGCGCCCACGATCTTGGGCGTGTTGCTGGGTTCGCGATCTTCGGGATTGGTGGTGTGGAAATTGCCCAGACCACCGCCATTGCCCTGCGGGCTGTTGTGCAGGGCGATCGGATCATCGGAAGGCGAGTTAAAGTCGCGCAGAGACATTCTGTCCTCCAAAGGAAATGGTTAGCTTCGGTAAGACAACGTGATTTGCGCGTCCGGGTTTCGCGGTCAGGGAACAAAGGCGAATTGCGGCAACAGTGTGCGGAACGGCCTGAATTGCACGACGAATAATGGCGGACAATTCGATGTTTCCACTGCTTTGTGGCAGCTTCGTGGAACGCGCTTCAGCCCTTGGCGGACAGCAGCGTCACCGCTTCCTTGTGCACACGGGCGTCGCCGCAAGCCAAAGTGCGCGAGCCTTCGCGCCAGGGCGCGCCGTCCCAGCCGGTGATGATGCCGCCGGCGCCCTCGACCAGCGGGATCATCGCCGCGATGTCCCAGCGATGCAGCGGGCCTTCGATCACCACATCGACAAACCCCATCGCCAGCATGGCGAAGATGTAGCAGTCGCCGTGATAGCGGGTCAGGCGCGCTTGGGCTTTCACCCGTGCGAAGGCCGCCTGCTCGTCCGGCGACATATAGGCGGACGGATCGGTGGCGCAGAGAACGGCGTCTTTCAGCGCGGGACATTCGCGCACATGCAGAGGCGTGCGCTTTTCGCCTTCCAGCAGCACCGAACGGCCGTTTACGCCCAGGAAGCGTTCACCCAGAACGGGCTGGTCCAGGATGCCCAGCACCGGGGTGCCGTCATGCTCCAGCGCGATCAGCGAACCCCATTCATGCCGCCCGGTGATGAAGGCGCGCGTGCCGTCCACCGGGTCCAGCACCCAGCGCCACTTGTTGGCGGAAAGTCCGGCGGGCTTTTCGCCATACTCCTCGCCCAGGATAGCGTCCTGCGGGCGGTCGCGTTCGATGATGGCGCGGATGGCGCGCTCGGCGGCGCGGTCGGCTTCGGTGACAGGATCGAAGGCATGCGCACCGGGCTTGTGCGTCACCTCGATGCGCTGGCGGAAAAAGGGACGGATGACGGCGCCCGACGCATCGGCCAGGCGGTGCGCGAAGGCGATCATTTTTTCGTCAACGATCATGCGGTTTTCCAGAAAGAAACGATTAGCCCGCCCGCGACAATCAGTGTGCCGCCCGCCAGGATCGGCGTTGTGGGAAGAGTATTGAAGAAAACCAGATTGATCACCTGCCACATCACAAACAAGGTGGCGATATAAATTCCGATCAATTGCCCGAATTCCAGCGGCGCGAGATTGACCACCGTGCCATAGGCAAACAGCACCGCTGCACCCGCCACGAACAGGATGATGCGTGCCGTCCCTGCGCTTTCCAGCAGCGCCTTACGCAGGAGCGCGTCTCCGCCGGCCTCCAACAGCGCGGCGGCCAGCAGAAAGACAGGAAGCGGAACATGAGCCAGCCACCGCATGTCAGCTCCTTCCCAGTTTGCGCAACAGCAGCGGCATTGTCAGCCCCTGGAACAGCACGGAAAAAATCACGACACCGAAGGTCGCGATGCGAATGTTATAAGCAAAGGGAAGCGAAGACGGCAAAGACAATGCGAGCGCCAGCGCCAGCGCTCCTCGCAACCCGCCCCACCATAATATGTGCTGGTCGCGCAGCGGGATAGCCCATTGCGACCGGGCGAAGCCCAAGCACAGCGGATAGATTGTCAGCAACCTTCCTAGCAACATCAGTCCCACAGCCGCCAGCAGCAACTTGAAATCCAGGCCGGCCAAAGGCACCTGCGCCACGGTGATACCGATAAGCAGGAAGATGAGCGAGTTGGCGATGAAGGCGGCGAATTCCCAAAAGCCTAGGACAAACTCCCGCTCGCGGGATGAAAAAGTCTTGGAACTGCTCTGTCCCAGCACGGCGATGTTGCCGATCAAGAGCCCAGCCGCCACTGTCGCCAGAACGCCGGAAAAATGGAGGTGTTCCGCCAGCAGGAACGATCCATAAGCGGCTGCCGTGGTCAACGCCGCGCTGACCATGTGATCGAGCGTGCGGCCCGCCAGCAACAGGGCGGCCCCGCCCACCAGCAATCCCACGACAATGCCACCGCCCGATATCATGACCAGCGTCATGGCGACTGAGAGGGCGCCGGGAGGCGTTGCAGGGGCCATTGCCCACGCCAGCGCCAGGGTGAACAACACAGCCGCCACGCCATCGTTGAACAGGCTTTCGCTTTCCACCAGCAGCCTGAGTCGGCCTTTCAGGCCCAGATCCTTGAACATGGCAATGACCGCCACCGGGTCGGTCGCCGCAATCAGTACGCCGAAAACCATGGCCGAAGCCAACGGCCAATGCAGGAAATACATCATGCCGCCGGCGACGATAACCGCCGACATCACCACTCCAACGGTGCTGAGCACCGCGACCGGCACCAAGTCACGACGCAGTTCTGTCCAATGGATGCTGATGGCCGCTTCAAACAACAAGGGCGGCAGAATCACCAGATAAATGAAGTCATGGCTCAGCAGTGGCCCGATCTGTGTGCTGAAGGGGGCCAACGCGATGCCCGTCGCCACGAGCCCGACGGTATAGGGTAGCGACAGGC
>CANCMM010000188.1:0-4807 GCA_947379335.1 Alphaproteobacteria bacterium
GGACTTCCCCGCATCGGCTTGAGCCCGGCCCTTCCACATGCCGCCCTTGCCGGACCAGTGCTGGACGGCCGACTGCAGGGTGAAGGCGGCATAGAAGATGCCGATCAGCGGCAGGGCCAGGCCCCACAGCGGCGACAGGCGATAGAAGCGCAGCATGGGCTGGTACATCGCCGCCATGATGATCCAGGCCAGCCAGCCGGCCAACTGCGAAACGCCCCAGGCGAACAGCGCCGTCATCACCGGCGCCAGATAGACCAGCGCCAGTCCCAGCATGGTGCCGGCCAGCACCAGCGGCGAATAGCCCAGTTGGGCATAGGCGCTGCGCGTCACCATCTGGCGGATATCGGCGATATGGGGATAGGGCCGCAAGCTGACGGCGCGGTCGGTCAAACCCAGCCAGATGGGACCCTGGCGCTTCATCGCCCGGCCCATCGCGCAATCGTCGATGATGTTGTGACGGATGGCGGCGATGCCGCCGGACTCTTTTAAGGCGCTTTCCTTTACCAGCATGCAGCCGCCGGCCGCCGCGGCCACGGTGTTGCGGGGATTGTTGACCGCGCCAAAGGGAAACAGCATGTCGAAGAAAAACACGAAGGCGGGAACCAGAAAATGCTCGGCGGCCGACTTGCAGGACAGGCGCGCCATCAGCGACACCAGCACCCGGTTGCCGTCTTTGGCGCGCGCCACCAGCATGCGCAGATTGTCGCTGGAATGAGCGATGTCGGCATCGGTGAACCAGAGATAAGCGGGCTTGAAGGCGGCGGCGTAATCGCTGCCCTGGCTCATCGCCCACAGCTTGCCGGTCCAGCCCGCGGGACGCGGCGCACCCGTCAGCACCGTCAGGCGCTCGGAGTTCAGCGCCCGCGCCAGTGCGCCGGTGCCGTCACCCGACTGGTCGTCCACCAGCACGATGCGCAACTCGCCCGGATAATCCTGGGCGATCAGGCTGCCGATGCTGCGCTGGATTACGTCCGCCTCGTCGCGGGCCGGCACTACCGCCACCACCGACGGCCAGGTTTCGGGCTCGGCGACCGGCTGGGTGTCGCGTTCGCGCAGCAGCCAGAAGCCGTTGTGGAACAGCAGCAGGTAAAGCCAGATCAGCAGCGGCAGGAAGCCGAACAGGATGCCCGCGATCACGCCAAATACCTCATGAGAGATATCCATTCTCGCGGAACCAGCTCAAGGCATCCTTCAGGCCTTCACGATAGGGCCGCGCGGTATAGCCCAGATCGCGCCTGGCCTTTTCCGAACTGAAGAACATGCGGTAGCGCGACATGCGCAGCGCATCGGCGGTGAGGAACGGCTCCTTGCCGGTGACGCGGGCAACGGCTTCGGCCGCCCAAGCCAGGGGAAACAAAGGCGCGCGCGGGATCTTGATGGTGGGCGCCTTGCGGCCCGACAAGAAGGCGATATCGCCCAGCATGATCTGCAGCGCCACGTCTTCGCCGCCCAATATGTAATTTTCGCCGATCTTGCCCTTGTCCAGGGCCAGCAGATGCCCGCCCGCCACATCATCGACATGCACAAGATTGAGCCCGGTATCGACAAAGGCCGGCATGCGCCCGGTGGCGGCTTCGACAATGACGCGGCCCGTGGGTGTGGGCTTGATATCGCGTGGACCGATCGGGGTGGACGGTGCCACGATCACGCAGGGAAGCCCCTCTTCCCGCACCAGGCGCTCGACTTCGCGTTCGGCCACCAGCTTGGAGCGCTTATAAGCGCCGATCACGCTTTGCGGCGTGTGGCGCGAACTCTCATCCACCGCGGTATCACCCGGCTTCAGGGCCGCGACGGACGAGGTGTAAACCACCCGTTCCACACCGGCTTTCAGCGCCGCGCCCATGGTGGCCTTGGCGCCCTGGAAATTGTTGCGCTCGATCTCGCCCGGATCGCGCGCCCAGAGGCGATAATCGGCCGCGACATGGAACAGGTAACGCGCGCCTCGCAGGGCGGCGGTCATCGATTCTTCATCGCGCATGTCACCGATCACGGGCTCGCAATGCAGCTTGGTGATGTTGAGGCGGTTGGCGGTGGGCCGCATCACCACCCGCACGTGCAGGCCCCGCGCCACCAGCGCCCGCGCCACCGCCGAGCCGACGAAACCAGATGCTCCAGTGACCAATGCGATATCAGACATTGGCGAACGCCTTTCGCCCTTCAACACTCTGCCAGTACAGCAGCGCCGGCACGCCCAGCACGATCTCGCGCGCCCGCTTGAGCAGGGACACTGCCACACCCATCTCGGCCGGCAGGCCGAACAGCGGCGCCAGCATGGCATAGCCCCATTCCTGCACACCGATGGCAGCGGGCACCGGGGCGGCGATGCTGCGCAAGGTGCACAGCAGCGCTTCCAGCGCGATCGCATTCAGGAAGCCGATCTGTCCACCAACCAGGCGGAAAGAGATGTAAGTGCCGACCCCTGCTCCGATCCAGGCCAGCAGATGCAACGCCGCCGACGCGGCCAGACGGCTCTTGGAGCTGTACAATTCCGTGATCGCGGCGTGAAACGATACGCCTTCGCGCGCATGTGGGAAGAAGCGCGCGGCCAGGCGCTCAGCCAGCCCCGCGCCTTTCTTCTGCAGGAAGATCAGCAGCGCGATCGCGGGAACTGCGAGCAGCAGCACCGCCAGCATGCCCTCGGTGACCGGCCCCGAACCTTCCAGATGCCGGAACTGGGTGAAGCCCAGTCCCAGCCCGAAGGCCAGGAACACCATTTGCGCCATCGCTTCGGTGGTGGCGTCACCAGCGACCGAGGCGGCGGCATGGGCCGGGCTCATGCCCTTCAGCACCATCAGCCGCGCGGCGGCGACCATGCCGCCGACCGGCGAGAACGGCGAAATCTCAGCAATGGAATCGCGCACCACCCGGGCAAGATAGAAATCGCGCAAGGGCCGGCGCTCGGACGGCGGCAAAAGCGTGTACCAGGCAAACGCCAGGCTGATGAAGACGACCAGCGCGAACAGGCACAGCAGCGCCAGGCCGCCGAAACCGGCGCGCGCCACCGCCCCGAACACCGCGTCAAAACCGATGGACCAGACCAGATAAACGGCCGCGATGACGCCGGCCAGCAGCGCGACAGCGACCCCGAGCTTTGGCGCCCACTTCATTACGCAGGCAGCGGCTTGGCGCGGAAGCTCCACAGCCGCATCGCGCCCAGCGCGGTTTCCGCCAGCTGGGGCAGGAAGCTGGGGCGCAGCAATTCGGGCTCGAAAACGCCCATGCGGCGGCGGTTTTCCGAATAGCAGTCTTCCAGGAAACGCTTGAACGTGAAGCCGTCCAGAAACACCGACGCCTGGGTGGCGGAGAATTCCTTGCCGTCGTTCAGGTCCTTGCCGCGCTTGGCAGTGCCCACCATGCGGCCGAGCGCGCGCATGTAATAGCGGAAGTCGGTCAGCGGCAGCAGCATGCGGGCGAGGAAGCCCTTCTGCGCCTGGTTATAAGCCATCCAGTTGACGAAGAAGACGATGTGACGGGTTTCTTCGTACATCAGGGTCTCGAAGATCTGGAACATCTCCTTGGGCAGAAATTCCGACTGCATGGCGATCTTGAAGACGCCAAAGCCCAGGAAGGAATCCATGCATTCGCCGAAGCCGAAATCCTTGAAGCGGGTCTCGACATTGTCGCTGACATCTTCCAGCGGGCGTTCGGCGGCATCGATATTGTATTTCTGGATCATAACCCGAAGCAGCTTGGCGTGGCGGGCTTCCTCGAAACCCTGCAACGCCACGGCTTCCTTCATCACCGGATCTTTGATGGTCTTGACGAATTCGGCCACAATCGCACCGGCGCGGCGCTCGGTGTAGAAGACCTCTTCCCAGAAAGGCACGGATTTCAGCCGCGCCAGCGCCGCCTCGTCCAGGGCCGGCCACGGCAGAGTCTCCGGATCGAACTCGGTATAGGTCTGCATGAAATGCTTGCAGAAAGTGTCGCGGTGTTCGGGCGATCCGATTTTCATCAGGCGGCTTTCTTTTTCGGACCAATGAACTTCAAGGCCATGCGGGCCATGAAGGGCACGAAGCGCGGACGCTTCAAACGGTTGTCATAGGGCTTTAGCCGACGGTCATTCTCGGCAACGCAGATGGCGATCAGCTCGCCGACATTGATATCCGAACCCAGCTGCTCGGCGCCGGTGACGGTGAAATTGTTGTCCTGCTGGCCGTTGGATACGTCCGAAGCGATGCCCATGCGCTCATAGATCAGGAACAGCCAGACAGCGAGCACCTTCAATTCAAAATAGGGCCGGCGCCACAGGGGCATGTTGCGGCGGTGCCAGGCGACCCAGTTGACGAAGAACAGGATGTGGCGGGCTTCTTCATTCACCACCGGATCAAAGGTCTCAATCAGCTCGGGAGGGAAATAACCCGTGTCCTTGGCCGCCTTGAACAGGCCGAAAGCAAAGAAGCTGTCGATGCATTCGCTGTAGCCGGTGACCATGAAGGCCCATTCCGGATTCTTCGGCTTCTCATAGACCGGCTCGGGCGCCAGCTTGATGCCGTAAGCCTCGACCAGGTTGGCCAGCACATGACGGTGGCGGCGTTCCTCGAACCCGTTCAGCTCGACCGCCTTGCGCAACAAGGTGTCGGGAATGCTTTCAGCATAGGTGCAGACATTCAGCCCGGCGCGATTCTCGGTCTGGACCGCGATGTCCCAGATCGGCAGCGCGGTGATGCGCTTCTCGGCTTCCTCGCCAAGCTTGGGCCAATCCAGCACCGCCGGCTTGTAGGGGTCATGGGTGTCCAGCAAGGTCTTGCAGAACAGCCGCTTGTGCTCGTCGGAGCCGAACTTGATCGGGCCGTCACCAGGCCAG
>CANCMM010000189.1:0-4798 GCA_947379335.1 Alphaproteobacteria bacterium
TTGGCTGGCGGCCGCCATCCTGGCGCTGATCGTGGCGGCGGGCATGCGCCACTTCGATGTGCTGGAAGATGACGCCACCCAGCTGATCAATTATTCCCTGGCCTTCATCGCCAGCCTGACGCTTGGCAGCGGGTTCCTGCACGTCATCAAGCTGGTGCTGGGCCGCCGCCGCCCGCGCGACGACATGGAGATGGGGCTCTACGGCTTCATGCCGCTGGCCTTCAACCCGGATTACAACAGCTTCCCGTCCGGCCACGCTTTGACCATCTGCTGCGTGGCGGTGATCTTTACCTGCGTGTGGCCGATGGCCTGGCCGATCTGGTTCGGCATCGCCGCAGCTCTCGCGGTGACGCGCGCTTTGCTGACGGCGCATTTCCTCAGCGATGTGCTGATCGGCGCCGGCATCGGGCTGATCGCAGCGCGCGAAGTGTTGCAACTGGGCTTTCCCGGTTTCTCACCGGTCTGGTTCTAAGCGCGGCGCGCTTTAAAGAACGCTTTCAATATCTCGCCGGCTTCCAGCGCATGCGGTTCGGTCTGCATCACTACCGGGCGATGATGACAGGTGGGCTGCTCGAAGAAGCGCGGCCCATGCAGCACCGCCCCGCCCTTGGGATCGCAGGCCGCGAACACCAGCCGGCCGATCCGCGCCATCGCCATGGCGCCTGCGCACATGGCGCAAGGTTCCAGGCTGACATACAGCGTCGATCCGGTCAGCCGCTCATTGCCCAGCGCCTTGCTGCCCGCCCGCATCACCAGCATTTCGGCATGGGCGGTGGGGTCCTTCAGTTCCAGGATGCGGTTGCCGTCGCGCGCCAGCAACGCGCCATCGGCGCCCAGCAGCACCGCGCCCACCGGCACCTCGCCCCGCAAAGCGGCCGATTTCGCTTCTTCCAGCGCCAGTGCTATGGCTTCGCCATCATTCATGGTCCGGAGTTAGCATTGGCCGCCCCCCAAAAGCCAGTCGGCGATCGCATAGCAAAAGTCATCGCCCGGGCCGGGATCTGTTCGCGCCGGGACGCCGAAAAGCTGATCCTGGAGGGCCGGGTCAAGCTGGACGGCGTGGTGGTGACCTCGCCCGCCCTCAATGTCACCACCAACAATGTGGTGCAGGTGGACGAGAAACCTCTTGCCGAGCCGGACGGCACGCGGCTGTGGCGCTATCACAAGCCCAACGGCCTGGTCACCACCCACAAGGACGAAAAGGGCCGCGACACCGTGTTCGCCAGCCTGCCCAAGCATCTGGGGCGCGTGGTGTCGGTGGGACGGCTGGACTTCAATACCGAAGGCCTCTTGCTGCTCACCAATGACGGCGAGATCGCGCGTCGCATGGAGATGCCCGCATCAGGCTGGACGCGCGTCTATCGCGTGCGGCTGTTCGGCAAGGTGACACAGGCCGATCTCGACAAGCTGGCCAGCGGCATGACCATCGATGGCGTCAAGTACGGCCCCATCATCGCCGACCTGGAACGCAACAAGGGCCTGAACAGCTGGGCCACCGTCAGCCTGAAGGAAGGCAAGAACCGCGAGATCAAGCGGGTGATGGAACGGCTGGGGCTGAAAGTCTCCCGCCTGATCCGCACCGCTTACGGACCGTTCCAGCTGGGCCAGCTCCCCGAAGGCCAGGTCGAGGAAATCCCTGCCCGCCTGTGGCGCGAAAAGCTGGGAATCGGCCGCAAAAAACGTGCTGACCGGGATGATTAAGACGGCTATAAGCCGCGTCTAACGGGAGACGGCCATGGGAAGCATGAAAGACAAGCGCAAGAACCAGCTTCAGCCGCCTTATGCTGCTGAGACCAGGGATGTGCGCTTTGCCGGGACCTTCGAGGTGCTGGTGCCGGTGCCGGAGCGCAACAAACCACAGCGCGTGCCGCTGCAGTTTCCCACCCTGGCCGCTGCCGAGAACTGGATTCACAGTCCCGACGGCAAGGACATGATCGCCGATATCCTGAAAGAAGCCCAGAAGGGCTGACGCCGCCCCCTTGGGACGGCGCTGCCGTCCTCAGTGCTTCATGCCGTCCATCTTCATCGTGCCGTCTTTCATCTTGTCGTCGGCCATCTTGTCGTCGGCCATCGGCTTGGCAGCCATCATCTTCCTGTGCTTCCTGGCCGGCTTCATCGCCATGCCGTCCATCTTGGCATCGCCCGACATGGCCATGCTGCCGGCAGGCTTGGCCTCCATCTTCATGGTGTCCTCGGCGGCATAGGCCGGGGCGAGCGCGAATGCGGCCAGCGCCGCCGCCGTCAGAATGATTTTCATGGTAATTCTCCCTTGTGGTTGGTACGGCCAGTTCGTGCCCAGGGGGCGGGGGTTACAGGCCCGGCCGCTTTGGGTGTAACTTTTTTCCGCCGCCCACGAAGCTTTGAAAGGAGCCGTGTTTGATCGCCCAGGAGGCGCAATACCGGGACTGGATGCTGGCGTCCCTGATGGGAGATGCCGGCGCCTACCGGATGCTACTTGGCGGGTTGACCCGGCATTTGAGAAGCTATTACGCGCGCCGCCTGGATGCGGGCGCGGCCGAGGACGCTGTGCAGGAAACCTTGATCGCCATTCACACGCGGCGCGCCACTTATGACCCGGCCTTGCCCTTTACGGCCTGGGTCTATGGTATCGCGCGCTACAAGCTGATCGATGAGTATCGACGCCACAAGCGCCGCGCCACCGTGCCGCTGGACGAGGCCGCCGACCTGTTCGGCCATGATGACGCGACCGACGCCATCGCCAGGCGCGATGTCACCAAGCTGCTGGACAGGCTGCCGCCCGCCAAGCGGCAACTGGTGAAGGACATCAAGCTGGACGGCGTCAGCGTGGCGGATGCGGCAGCGCGCACGGGGCTTTCGGAGTCGGCGGTGAAAGTCACCGTGCACCGCGCCATCAAGTCGCTGGGCGAAGGATTGGCCAAGGATGAGGGAAGTCGCGATGCAGACCGATGACCTGATCGCCCATCTCTCCGACGGTTTGCCGCCCATCCGCAACGGCGCGGTGATGCGCCTCCTGCTGGGCGCCATCGCACTTGGGCTGATCGGCTCCATCGCCGTGATGATTCTGGTGCTGCATCCCCGCCATGACCTGGCGCAGGCGATGACCAGCTTCGGCATGTGGACCAAGCTGGCCTACACCTTCGCGCTTGCCGCTTTCGGTTTCTGGCTGGTGGAGCGGGCGGGCCGCCCCGGCGCGGACATGGCGCGGCCCGCGCTGCTGCTGGCCCTGCCGGTGCTGGCCATCGCACTTCTCTCCGTCATCCAGATGAATGCGGCCGACGCCGACCCGCGCCTCCTGATGATGGGCCATACAAGCCGTGTCTGCGCCGTGCTGGTCGCCATGACCGCCCTGCCCACCTTGGCGGCGACCTTCTGGGCCCTCAAACGGCTGGCCCCCACCCGGCTGGGCCTGGCCGGCGCAGGGGCCGGATTGTTTGCCGGCGCGGCCGGGGCCTTTGTCTATTCCTTCCACTGCCCCGAGGGGGCGGCCCCCTTTATTGCTGTCTGGTACAGCCTTGGCGTGGCGTTAACCGCGGGAATCGGCGGTTTTCTGGGTCCCAGATTGCTGCGTTGGTAAGCGGATGTTCACTTTTTGGGTGTTAATTCTCCATCCCGAACATGGTTGGAGACCACCAAATGCGTAAGTTGATGATCATCGCGGCCGCCGCGCTTGCCCTTGGCAGCCTGTCTGCCTCTGCCGAACCCCTTCAGGACGGCGCCCGTTATTTCCAGCGCGCGGATTACAACCGCGCGCTCGCCTCCTGGCGGCCGCTGGCCGTGCAGGGCAATCCGGTTGCCCAGAACAATCTGGGCATCATGTACCTGGATGGCAAAGGCGTTCCCCAGAATACCTCGGAAGCCGTGCGCTACCTGTCGCTGTCCGCAGCGGCCGGCTCTTCGCTCGGTCAGAACAATCTCGGTGGCCTGTACCGTGACGGCAAGGGCGTTCCGCGCGACTTCGGCAAGGCCGCTCAGTGGTTTTCCGCCAGCGCCGCGCAGGGCAATTCCGCCGGCATGTACAACCTCGGCCTGATGTATGAAATGGGCCAGGGCATCAAGTCCGAGCCCTTCCACGCTTACATGTGGTACGCGCTGGCCGCCGACATGGGCAACATGCCCAATGCCGCCGCCCATCGTGACTCGCTGTGGCGCCGCATGACCCCGGCCGCGCAGAACCAGGCCCGCCAGCTGGCCGTGGCCTGCAAGCGCTCTGCCTATCGCGGCTGCCGCTAAGCTATCATCCGTCTACAAACAAAAGCGGCCCGGGAAACCGGGCCGCTTTTTTGTTGCCTGATCGACAGGATGCCTAGTGCAGCATGCCCAGCAGATACAGGATCAGGATAATGATCAGGACGGTGCCGACGGCGCCGCCGCCGCCCACCGCGCCATAACGGCTGAAACCGAAGCCGCCGCCGGTCAGCAGCAAAACGAGCAGGATAATCAGGATCAGGGACATGAAATTACCTCTCTGTATGGGGGAGGTAATGTTGTCGGGCGCCTAAAGTTCCCTAGCCGCCAAATTCCACCAGATATCCCGCAACGCCTTCCTGCGGTTCGCCATTGCCCAAGGACGTGCTGAACAGCCGCCGGCGATAGGAGAAGATCGTCACGCAGCAGACCTTGCTGATGTCCCACATGCTGCCGTGCTGGAAGGCGCTGAAATTCCAGGTGGCGAAATGGCCGCCCTCAACATGACCGTTTTCAAAACCGCTCCAGAACAGGGTGCCCTTGCCGCCGTCGGCGGCGCCGTCCGGCCCCGTCACCCAGCGCCACGCGCCCGGCGCGGTCTGGCGTCCGCCCAGGAAGGTGGTGTCGGTGT
>CANCMM010000190.1:0-4775 GCA_947379335.1 Alphaproteobacteria bacterium
GTGCGCATCAAGGCGGTGAAGCCGCGCGTTACCTATGGGGTCAACAATGCGGGCAACGGCGTGGGCGCGGCGCCCGACCTGCTGCCCGCAGGCACGCCCAGCTCCCGCACCATCAAGTACGACAGCAGACGCGCGCACTTCGCGCCCGGCATCAGCTTTCCCTTGCGGCCCTTCCTGGGGACCATGGCGGTGGCGCCGACGAGCGCAATTCCCAGCCGCGCGCCCGGCATCTATGGCGGCAATATCGATTTCCAGAAACTGCAGGCTGGCTCGACCCTGTATCTGCCGGTGCAGGTAAAGGACGCGTTGTTCGCGGCCGGCGATCCCCACGCCTCGCAGGGCGACGGGGAAGTCAGCGGCAACGCGCTGGAATCCTCCATGACCGCGACCCTGGAATTCGTCCTGCACAAGGGTGAAGGGGCGGCCATGACCATGCCCTATGCCGAGGACAAGCAGAATTTCTACGTATTCGGCATGGACCATGACCTGGACGTCGCCCTGGCCAACACCATCAAGGAAACGGCGAAATTCCTGGGCGCCCGCTATGGCCTGACCCCGCAGCAAGCCTATTCCCTGTCCAGCACCGCCCTGGATTACGGGCTGGCTGAAGCGGTGGACCTGAACCTGGTGATGTATGCCAAAATCCCCAAGGCCACCTTCGCCAGGAAGACCACCTACTGGAAATAGGCAGCTTGCATGAATAGCCATCATGCAGCGGCGGCAGACCTCAAACGCCGGATGATGCCCTAGCCTCGCCCCATGTCGCTCCAGACCCTGATCGCCGTCCTGATCTTCTCCACGGTCATGGCTTTCACGCCCGGGCCCAACAACGCGATGCTGGCTTCGTCCGGTTCGCGCTTCGGGCTGGCGCGCACCCTGCCCCATGCGGCCGGGGTCACCCTGGGCTTTCCGGTGATGATCTTCCTGGTCGGGCTTGGCCTGGCCTCCATCCTGCTGGCCTCGCCGCTGCTGCAGCTGGGGATGAAGAGCGTCTCCTGCGTCTATCTGCTGTGGATGGCGTTCCAGATCGCGCGCAGCGATTCAACAAAGGAAAGCAGCGGCCGGGCCAAGCCCCTCACCTTCCTGCAGGCCGCCGCCTTCCAGTGGATCAATCCCAAGGCCTGGCTGATGGCGGTGGGCGCCATCTCGGCCTACACCACCGCAAGCGGCCGGTTGTATATCGAGGTCACCATCATCGCCGCCGTCACCCTGGTGGTCAGCATCTTCAGCACCCTGACCTGGGCCGCGTTCGGCGCCGGAATTCGCCGCTGGCTGCGCAGCCCCGCCGCGCTGCGCGGGTTCAACGTCGCCATGGCGCTGTCGCTGGTCGCCTCGATGGTGCCGATCATGCTGGAAATAGTGGATGCCCTGAAATGAAAACCCCGCGGGATCGCTCCCGCGGGGTTTCATTCAAACCGGCAATCGCTTAGCGGCGATACGGATTGTTGGGGCGGCTGTCGCGCCAGTTCGGCACGCCGTCATTGTCCCGGTCGCGGTCCATCCGATCCGGAATGCCGTCATGGTCGCGGTCGTGACGATAGCCGCGATACTGCTGGCGATAATTCGCGCGATACCATTCGCGTTCGCGCTGTTGGCGCCAGGCGTGCCAACGATGGCCACGGTCGTAATAGCCGTCATTATAGGCGATGCCGACATCACCGACGCGGAACGAAAAGCCGCTGGGCTGGGCCGAGGCCGGCAGCGACGCCGTCATGGCGGCACCCGACAACAGGCCGGCAGCCAGCAGAATCTTGAGAGAGATATTCATAAGCGCTCCTTTTCAATGAACCGAAAAGCCCGGGCTTTACCCAGGCCATAAGGCCCTTCCGCTCAGGAAACGCAGCGGCTCTCTAAAAGTTCCGCAATGTTCGCCGCTCATGGGATCAGAACACTTTAAGGCGAGAGATTTTGGTCATCCGAGCAGGAGCGTCGAGCGAAGTGGGCCCTTAGCCCATGAGCGATGGCGCGACGCACTCGGGGACCAAAAGATCCGCCTTAGATGCCGTCGCCATCGGTCAGGTGGATCCCGCATTCATCCTTGTCCGTCCCGGCCCAGCGGCCGGCGCGATAATCCTCGCCCGCCTGGACGCGGCGGGTGCAGGGCATGCAGCCGATGGAGGGATAACCATCCTCGACCAGCGGATGGGGCGGCAGGTTGTTGCGCTGGGTGAAGGCTTCCAGCTGCTGCAGGTCCCACTGCCACAGCGGATTGAAGCGGTAGCGGCCGTCATGGAATTCCACCGGCAGCATGTCGGCACGCTCGCGGGTCTGGAAGCGCTTGCGCCCCGTCACCTGCGCCCGGAACGGGGCCAGTGCGCGCGCCAGGGGGATGGTCTTGCGGAAGTCGCAGCAGGCATCGGCATTCTTCGACCACAGCGTGCCTTCGGGATCTTTCTGCGTGCGTTCGTCCAGCGAGGGCGACAGCGAACGCACATCGCCCAGCCCCAGCACGTCCTGCAGGCGGTCGCGATACCGCAGAGTCTCGCCGAACAGCTTGCCGGTGTTGAGAAACAGGATGGGCGTATTGGGATCGATATCGGCCACCAGCTTCAACAGCACGGCGCTTTCGGCGCCGAAGGACGACACCACCGCCGTCTTGCCGGCGAACTCGCCGGTCAGGGCCAGTTCCAGAATGCCATGGGCATCGCGGCCCATCGCCTTGTCCTGCAGCTCTTTCAGGTGCGCGGGATTTTCTTCGATCGTTTGCGGACGCAAGCCGCGCTTGGAGTCGATCACAGTCACGTTATTTTTTGAAGTGGGGCTCATAGCCAACCCATCCGCGCGATCATCTCGCGCACATTCTGGGAAACTTCGCGGGGCGAAAGCCCCTGGCTGCGCCACTTGGCGCGCGCATTCCCCAGTTCTTTCAGCCGCAAGGTCCATTCCGGGCCGAACTGGTCGGCCAAGGTTTCGCGCAGGGCGCGGGCCAGGCCCGGCACCTGCCCGCCGGTGGAGGCGGTCAGCAGCAGCTCGCCCCGGCGCACAATGGCCGGGACGTGGAAATCGCACAGGGGCAGCACATCCTCGACATTGACCAGCACGCCCTGGGCCCGGGCGCGGGTGGCGAGGTCCCGGGCCTCCCCCTCGGGGATGCCGGCGACGAACAGGACCTGCAGGGAGGCCAAAAGCGCGTCAGGAACCGTCTCGGGCAGCAGCCGCACTTCCACCCCCGCCTCGGCCAGCAAGGCGGCCCTGCGGTCGCGCTCAGGCCCACGGCCGGCCAGGCCGGTCTTGAGATTTGCGGGGTTCAGAACAAGGGGAAGCATCAGGCCCTCTCAGGAGCAGAGAGGTATGCCCGGAGGGGATAAAATGCAAGTTTCAGGTGGGGAATATAAAATTCTACGTCAAATATGACGTATTAATAGCCCTTCAGCAGGTCGACCACGGAAACCGCGATCTTATCGCCCTGGATCTGGATTTCACCCTTCGCCACCGGCTTGTCGTTGGCCAGGATGGTCACGGGGTCGTCCTGGTGGGTATCCAGCTCGATCACGGCGCCGCGGCCCATGCGCAACAGCTGGTGCATGGGGATTACCGAGCGGCCCAGCACGACCGAGATCTCGACTTTGACATTATCGACATTGGACGCCATGGGCCGAAACCTTACATTGGTGGAAGCCCGGCCAGCCTGCCGGAACATGGTTTCGGAAAGCTTAATTTGGACGCCCCCGTAAAGACCGCAGTTGAGTGGAAAATCAGCGACCAGCCGGTGCCCTACCCCGAGGCGCTGGTCCAGATGGAGGCCCGCGCCGCCGCCATCGCCGATCGGACAGCCGGTGAACAAGTCTGGCTGCTGGAACACCCGCCGATCTACACCGCCGGCACCAGCGCCAAGGACACTGATCTTCTGGACGCGCGCTTTCCGGTCTACCACACCGGGCGCGGCGGCCAGTTCACCTATCACGGGCCAGGCCAGCGCGTGGGCTATGCCATGCTCGATCTGAAAACGCGTACGCCGGATGTGCGTGCTTATGTGCGCGACCTGGAGCAATGGCTGATCGAGACCTTGGCGCAGTTCAACGTCAAGGGCGAGCGGCGCGAGGGCCGTGTCGGTATCTGGGTCGAGCGCGGGATGCGCGAAGACAAGATCGCGGCGCTGGGTGTGCGCATCAAGCGCTGGGTTACGCTGCATGGCGTGGCGTTGAATGTTGAGCCGGACCTGTCGCATTTCTCCGGCATCGTGCCGTGCGGCGTCACGGCCCATGGCGTCACCAGCCTTGCGGATCTGGGCATCGCGGTGTCGATGGCCGATGTGGACGTTGCGCTGAAGCAGAGTTTCAAAAAGATTTTTGGCTAGTCATTTCAAAAAGGGGGAATTTCATGCCGCGTGTATCCGCTGCTTTCTTCATGACAGGCGCTTTGTTTCTCGCGATGGGCATGTGCTGGGGCATCGCCATGGCGGTGTCGCAGAATTTCGCGCTGGCACCGGCCCATGCCCATCTCAACCTGCTGGGATGGGTGACCATGTCGATCTACGGCACCTTCTATGCTTTGACCCGCGAGACCTTCTCGCCGCGCCTGGCATGGATCAATTATGTGTGCGCCACCCTGGGCGTGGTTGTCATGATCCCGACTCTTGCGATCATGCTCACCACTGGCAACAGGGCGCTGGAACCTGTGGTGGCTATCGGCAGCCTGCTCAGCCTGATCGCGTTGCTGGTTTTTGCTGTGTCGGCGTTCCGCGAGCTGAAGCGGCCGCGCCTTTAGAGCGAAGGCCTGCGGATAAAGCCCTTTTCGGCAGGCGGTTCGGAATTGTGAAGATCCACGGCGCTGAC
>CANCMM010000191.1:0-4774 GCA_947379335.1 Alphaproteobacteria bacterium
GATCAAGGACGGCGCCCGCATCGACTTCCGCTACGGCAGCGACGATGCCAAGCGCGCCTGCTCACCCCGCGATCCGGCCATCTGCCCCTGCCCCGGCAAGAATGTCTCGCCGCAGCTGGCCTGGCATGACGCGCCCGCGGGCACCAAGAGCTTCGCCATCTTGATGTATGACGTGGACGGCCAGTATGGCGCGGGTGTGTCGCATTGGGTGGCCTACAACATCGCGGCCACCACGACGGAATTGAAGGAAGGCGACGGCACCGCCGGCACCGGCTTCACCGGCGGCGCGGGCACCCGCAGCAATCCCAACTATATCGGCCCCTGCCCGCCGCAGGGCGACGGCCCGCACCATTACCTGATCACGGTGATGGCGACGGACCTGGAGCCCACACTTGCTCCGGGCCTGACGCGCGACCAATTCCTGGCCGCCGCCAAGGGTCACCTGCTGAGCAGCGCCACCATCGGCGGCCTGTTCGCGCGCGAATACAACTAGGATTTCCATGATGAAGAAGATTGCGTTTGCGCTTGCATGCCTGTGCTCGACCCATTTTTGGGCCGCACCGGCCCAGGCGAAAATCGAAAAAGCCTCCTGGGGCGAAACCGCCGATCACCAAAGGATCGACATCTACACGTTGACCAATGCGCGCGGCATGAGCGCGCGCATCACCAATTACGGCGCCTTCCTGGTCAGCCTGAATGTGCCCGACCGCAAGGGCAAGTTTGCCGATGTGGTGCTGGGCTATGACAAGCTGGGGGAATACACCCACGGCACGACATACGGCGCGGTGATCGGGCGTTTCGCCAACCGCATCGGCGGCGCGCAGTTCACCCTGGACGGCAAGACCTATCACCTGAAGGCCAATGCCGGGCCCAACAACATTCATGGCGGGCCGATCGGGTTCAGCTATCACGTCTACAACGCCACCATGCTGGACGGAAAATCCCCCAGCCTGATTTTGCAGATGATCTCGCCGGACGGCGACCAGGGCTTTCCGGGCAACCTGAACTTCACGGTGATCTATACGCTGACCGCAAGTAACGCGCTGCGCATCGATTATCGCGCCACCACCGACAAGCCGACGGTGCTGAACCCCACCAACCATTCCTATTTCAACCTGAAGGGCGCCGGCAAAGGCGATGTGCTGGGCCACCGGGTGCAAATCCTGTCCGATGCCGTCACGCCCACCGATGCCAATCATATGGCCACCGGCGAAGTGATGAAGGTGGCGGGCACCGGCTTTGACTTCACCAAGCCCAAACCTCTGGGCAAGGACATCAACGGCCCCGATCCGGCCATCGTGGCCACGCCGGGCTATGACATCAACTTCATCGTGCGCGGCAAGCCGGGCTTGCTGCGCCCCGCCGCCCATGTGGTGGAGCCGGAATCGGGCCGGGTGATGGATGTGTGGACCACCCAGCCGGGCATCCAGCTGTACCTGCCCAACAATGACAAGCCGCTGACCGGCAAGGGCGGGGCGCAATATATCAAGCGCGGCGCTTTCTGCCTGGAGACCCAGCACTTCGCCAATGCGCCCAACATCCCAGCCTTCCCCACCACCGAGCTGAAGCCGGGACAGATTTTCTACCAGGTGACCAGCTTCAAGTTCAGCACGGCGAAGTGAGCGAATATCTTTTCTCCTACGGCACGCTTCAGCAAGACGAAGTTCAGCAGGCATCCTTCGGCCGCCTGCTGAAAGGCGCGCCCGACGCGCTGCTGGGCTGGAAGCAGGAGATAGTGGAGATCACCGACCCGGACGTGCTGGCCAAGAGCGGCAAGCGCCATCATCCCATCGTGATGCCGGGCAGCGAGACAGACCGCGTGCCCGGCACGGTGTTCGAGATCACGGCGGAGGAGTTGGCAGCAGCCGACCGCTATGAGGTCTCAGACTATCAGCGCGTGGCAGCAAAGCTCGCCTCGGGTCTCACGGCCTGGGTCTATGTGAAGGCATAAAAAAAGGCGCCGGGGTTTCCGGCGCCTTTTTCATTTGGTGGTCGGGGGCTACTTCTTGCCGGCCCAGGGGCCGACTTCCGGCTTGCCCTGGGTGTTCCAGTTCTTGCCCAGCTCGTCATTCACGCCGCGGGCGATGGCGCCCGTTTCGCCGCCGGCCTGGAAGCAGGTGAAGTCGGGACGGTCGATCCAGGCGATGGGACCGCACAGCCGCACGCCGGCATGGAGGGCGGCGTCGTGCACGATGTTGATCTCGCGCTCATAGTCGGGATCGTTCTGCTTGTAGCCGGAATGGTTGCCCAGATCGCCCGAGGCCGCGAACACCGCGGTGACGCCGGGGATCTTGGCGATGCGGTCGGCATCCTTGAGGCCCGCCAGGGTCTCGATCATCAGGATCAGCACCAGATTGTCGTTGATGGTGGCCCGGTAGCCGCCCGGCACATTGTTGTAGAGGGCAAAGGCCTGGCCGCCGCCATTGGAACGGCGTCCCAGCGGCGGGAAATAGGCCCAGTCGCGCGCCTTGAGCGCTTCTTCATAGGAACGCACCGTCGGCACCACCAGCACCAGCGCGCCGGCATCCAGCGCATGCTGTTCCTCGCGCTCGTCGGTATAGGCGACGCGTACACCCGGCACCGCCTTGGTGTAGGGGCAGGCCGCCCACATGCGCTCGGTGGTCTTCCAGTCGCGGGCATTGTGCTGATGCTCGGTCCAGATGAAATCGTAGCCGGCATTGGCGAAGGAGCAGTAGATTTCCGGATCGGTGGCGGTGAACAAGGTGCCGCCGGTCACGATGCCGCCCGCGAGCATCTTGATCTTCACCGGATTCCACAGCTTGGAGCCTGCCGGTGCGTCGTAGGCATGGCCGAACTTCCAGGTCTTGTCGTCGAACTTGCCCTGGTTGAGGGCGCCGGCCGGCGCCTTGTCGATGGCATGGCTGTCTTCGCCGGCCTTGGCGGCCAAGGGATATTTCGCCTGGCGGGCCGCAACATCATCTTCGTTGGCCTGGCCGAACGCGGCAACCGCACCAAGACCGACAACCGCAGCGATCGCGGCTGAGAACATCAAGCGTTTCATGAAAAATTCCTCCCCTCCGGACCGGCATCCTGCCGCCCGGTTTGCGCGTGATATGACAGCACATTCCCAAGGCGGTCAAACACCGCAAAACCGCACTTCGCTGTTGCAATATGGCCTTGCCGCACTTCGCTTTGTAGTGTCGGCGCCTGAGGAGAATCCCATGAAAATCATCTGCGCCGCGCTGCTGGCGCTGATCTTGCCGCTGGCTGGGCCGGCAAAGGCTGCCATCACCGCCCAGACCTGGGGCGCGCTGGACGGCAAAGGTGTGGACCTTTTCACCCTGACCAATGCCAAGGGCATGGAAGCCAGGATCACAAATTACGGCGGTGTAATCACATCCATCCGGGTACCGGGCAAAGACGGCGCCAAAGCCAATGTGGCGCAGGGCTTTGACAGCCTGAACGATTATACCAGTGTCGATTACAAGGGCCGCTATGGCGCGCTGATCGGCCGCTTCGCCAACCGCATCAAGGACAACGCCTTCAGCATCGGCAAACTCAACTATCGCATCAGCCGCGATGCTTATGTGCTCAAAGAGTCCAGCAACAAACCCTATGACGAGCGGGTGTGGGACGCCCGCACCAGGGACGGCGATGAACCGCAGCTGATCCTGTCGCTGCTGGACCGCAACGGCACCATGGGCTTTCCCGGCACCTTGCGGGTGGAAGTCACCTACACGCTGACCAGGAACAATGTCCTGCGCATTGCCTATCGCGCCATCAGCGACAAGGATACCGTCATCAGCCTGACCAACCATTCCTATTTCAACATGGCCGGCGATGCGTCGGGGCCGGTGCTGGACCAGTTGTTGACGGTCAATGCCGATACCATCACCGCGGTGGACGAGAAGAATGTCCCCACCGGCGTGCTGCAGCCAGTGGCGGGCACCGCATTCGACTTTCGCCGTCCCACGCCGATCGGCGCGCATATCAATGATCCGGATCCCGTGATCCAGCGGGCGAAGGGCTTCGACCAGAACTATGCCATCAACGGCGCGCCAGGCACATTGCGGCTGGCGGCCAGGTTGCACGATCCCAAGTCAGGCCGGGTGCTGGAAGAATGGACGACGCAAGCCGGGCTGCAGGTCTATAGCGCCAATTATGCGCCGCCCACGGTGGCGGCCACCAAGGGCTATCATATTCACGGCTCGGTGGCGCTGGAGGCGCAAGGCTTTCCCAACGCGCCCAATATTCCCAGCTTCCCCAGCACGCTGCTGAAGCGGGATGCGCAATATACCGAAGTGACGGAATTCCGCTTCAGCGTCGCGCCGTAAGGCCTAGCGCGAGTAGATCGTCAAACACTGCTGATAGCTCTGCTCGAGCACGTGCTGCTGTGTCGCCGGATCAAAGCCGTTGGCGGTGGCATCCTGGGTCGCCACAGACTTGCAGAAATCACTGTTGGCAGGCAGCACCGGATTGGCCGCCATCGGCTGGGGCGCGACGGTCGCCCTGACCACGGTGGCAGGCGCCCGCGTCTCGGCCGCGACTTCGGCTTCCGCCGCATCGGCATCGCCCATGCCGCCGTAATTCAAGGCATGGTTCCATTGGGCATCGGTGCAGCCGGCCAGCGCCAGGCAGGCGATCAGGAGCAGAGGGGTTTTCATGGCGCGGGACCATAGCCACAGACGCGCCGTTTGCAAGCGTCAGCCGCCGGCGGGCTGTCCGGCCAGCACTTCCTTGACCTTGGCGGCCAGCTGCTTGAGGCCGAACGGCTTGGGCAGGAAGTGGATATCCTCGGAATTCTGGTCGTTGC
>CANCMM010000192.1:0-4758 GCA_947379335.1 Alphaproteobacteria bacterium
GTGATGCCGCGCGCCTTTTCTTCCGGCGCCTTGTCGATCTGGTCATAGGCCGTGAACGTCGCGCCGCCCGTCTCCGCCAGCACCTTGGTGATGGCTGCGGTCAGCGAGGTCTTGCCGTGGTCAACATGGCCAATCGTGCCGATGTTGCAGTGCGGCTTGTTGCGTTCAAACTTTGCTTTACCCATTTTCGTTCTCTCTTGTCTTTATCGGCTTGCGCCGTTCTCAATCTCTAATCGGCTTTCGCCATTCTCCGAATTCTGGAGCGGGTGAAGGGAATCGAACCCTCGTCATCAGCTTGGAAGGCTGTTGCTCTACCATTGAGCTACACCCGCCTTATTCGACTTCCTCTTCGTTCGACGCCCCGCCAGGGGAAGGTTGGTGGAGGGAGGTGGATTCGAACCACCGTAGACGTAGTCAACGGATTTACAGTCCGTCCCCTTTAGCCACTCGGGCATCCCTCCGGATAGTTTTCCCAACATGGTCAATGGGTTAGAAACCCGATTGCCGGCCGGCGCGTCTGCTTTCACCCGTGTGCGTGCGAACGGGCGAAAAAAATACCTCCAGAAAGGTGTGGCTGCGGATCGCGGGTTATTAGTCAACAGGGGATGACTGTCAATAGTCCTTTTCCCAAGGAAAACCCGGTTTTTCCAAAGGGTTTGGCCAAAGCTTTGAGGGGGTCGGCTTTACCCCTGCCCCCACTTCTTTATAAGCGCGCCATGAGCCCCAAGAATTCCAACAAAGACCGCCGCCATTTCTACCCCAAACCGGGGAAAAAACCCGCGGAAAGGCTGGGCCGGCCCGCCGGCAAGCCCCCCAGCCGGCGCGAAAGCGGGTCCGAATGGCTCTATGGCATCCATGCCGTCCAGGCCGCCCTGGCCAACCCCGACCGCAAACTGGGCCGGGCCGCCCTGACCCCCCGGGCGACCGAAACCATCGGAAAAAAGCTTCTGAGCCGGGTCCAGGTCGAAACCATGGAACCCGGGGCCATTGATCGGCTCCTGCCCCCCGGGGCGGTCCATCAAGGGGCGGCGCTGGAAGCCTGGCCCCTCAAATCCCGCGACCTGAACGAGATCCTGGCCGAACCTGTCCCCGAATCCGCTCCTAAAGGCCGCCGCATCATCCTGGTGCTGGACCAGCTGTCCGACCCGCATAACGTCGGGGCCATCCTGCGCACCGCCGCCGCTTTCAACGTCACCGCCGTGGTGGTCCAGGACCGCCATGCCCCGCCCCAGTCGGGCGCGCTGGCCAAGGCGGCATCGGGCGCGCTGGACATGATCCCCTATGTCGAGGTGGTGAACATCGCCCGCGCCCTGGACCAGTTGGCCGAGATGGGCTTCTGGCGCATCGCACTGGCCGGCGACGGCGAACAGAGCCTGGCCGAGGCCGTGCCGCCCGGCGACGTGGCGCTGGTGCTGGGTTCGGAAGGCGACGGCATCCGCCGCCTGGTGCGGGAACATTGCGAAGCCTCCGCCCTGATTCCGATTTCCAGCACGATGGAGAGCCTCAACGTCTCCAATGCCGCCGCCATCGCGCTCTACGAGTTACGGCGCTCCTAGGGGATAGACGGAACTTCTCTCCACCGCGGCGGTTATATCTCCCAGCACGATTTCGGAGGTTTAAATGCGTTCGGTTCTTCTGTGGGCCATCGGCATTCCGCTGCCGATCATCCTGATTATCTGGCTGGTCAGCGGCCACGCCTGATCCTGGCTGACCAGTTTTCTGGTCAGAACAGCGAGGCGACGAGATTCTCGCCGCCATAATCCTCGATATCCACCAATACGCGATAGCCGTCGGCCATTTTCAAACGGCCTGCGGCATCGTGCATGAAGGTGCCGCGATTGCTCATGGTCTGGGTATCGGTGTTGTAGGCGAAGCGCGGCACGGGCCCGCGATAATCGGCACGGATCAACTGATACAGCAGCGCGGCATTTTGCGATGACAGGTGCACGCAGCCGGCGCTGGCGCGCTGGCCCAGCCGCGCAATGTCGTCGCCCGTTGCCGAATGGATGGCGAGACCCGTCTGCAGGCCCTCGCGCTCCCAATTGAAGAACAGCGAATGAGGCATGTCCTGGTCCCAGCTTGCCGAATGATAGGCGCGGTACATGCGCTGGGGATCGATCTGGTAATAGCCGGCGGGCGTGGCGGTGAAGGTACGCACGCCCCGCGGGCTGACCTCGCTGCGCTCACGGCCCGTCGAGGCGGCCCAGTCATACAAAAGATTGAGTTCGCCCGATTGTGTCTTGCGGAAGACATACATGCGCTGCGACAGCGGCCCGCGCTCGGCCTTGCTGACATACAGGAACAGATCGAAACCCAGCAGCATTTCCGGCGTCAGCTGCGAACGCAACCGCATCGCCACGGCGGTGGCGCGGCTGGTAGGAACGGAGTCCAGCGGCGGCTGGGGAATGAAGGACGGCGCATCGTTGCGCGCAATGTCGATATCGGGCAGCGCCATGCTGGGAATTTGCGGCTGCGCCATCTGCGGCGCTGGCGGCTCCGGCAAAGGCGGCACTGGTGCGGATTCCGGCGACAGGTCGGGCAGGATGGTGACGGAAACGCCGGTATCCAGATCGGCGACGCGCTCCTGCGGTGCCGGCGGCGCCAACGCGGATGGCGCCAACGTCAGGCGCACGAAGTTGGAAGGCGGATCGAGACGCAGCACGGGGGCGAGTGCATCCTGCGCCATCTGCGTCAGCATATCGGCACCCTGTGCCGTCTGGCGCGCGATTCTCGGATCGGCCGCCAGGGTCGCAGCCACGACAAAGACCGCCGCCGAAGCGAGGTAGGAAAGAGCCAGAATCCGAAGGGCAGACATGACAGCCAAGGGAGCGCGCGACCTCCCGACTATAGCGAACGCAAAAAGAACTGTCCCGTTCTGGGACAGAACTATCCACCCGCACGATTAACCACGTTGTTGGCTAGTTTTCGCCGAATTTGCCGCCGCGCGACCAGCCGCGCGGCACGATCCGGCCGGCCTGGGCGCGCTCGCCCTTCCAGTCCTTGAGCTCGGACGGCTCGAACAGCTTGTTGTTCTCGTCCTTCAGCCCCGCCTTCCAGGTGAAGGTGGCGGCATCTACCAGCCCGCCATCCTTGTAGCGCTGCAGGTAGACGCCCTGCCCGCGGCCCAGCTCCGGCACCTCGTCGATCTTGAAGATCAGCAGCTTTCGGTTCTCGCCGACGACAGCGACGGAATCACCGGCGGCGGGACGGCAGGACACCGCCTCCACACCCGGCTTCACATTCATCACCGACTTGCCCTTCTTGGTCATCGCCACCGCATCGTCTTCACTGGTGATGAAGCCGTGGCCCGACGTGGCGGCAACCAGAAGTTTGCGACCAGGCACGTGCACGAACATGGTGACGATGTCAGCCTCGGGCGGCAGGTCGATGAAGCTGCGGATGGCCTCGCCATTGCCGCGTCCACCCGGCAACTTCGAACCATCCAGCGTGAAGAAACGGCCATCGGTGGACAGCAGCATGATCTGGTCGGTGGTGTGAGCATTGAACCAGAAGCGGGCGCGGTCGCCTTCGCGGTACTTGTCGTCCTTGGCCTGCTCCTTGTGGCCGGACAGCGCCCGCAGCCAGCCCTTGGCGGAGCAGACCACGGTGATGGGTTCGCGCTCGATCCTGTTGGCGTGTTCCTCGACATGTTCGGCCAGTGCCGTCATCTCGGCCACTTCGGCGGCCTTGGCGATCTCGGTGCGGCGTTTGCCCAGCACGGTCTTCTGGCCGAACTTGGCATCGACCTCTTTCAACTCCTCGATCAGTCGTTCCGATTTGAGCTTCTCCGAGCCCATCAGCTTGGTCAGTTCCTTGCGCTCCTTGGTCAGGGCATCATGCTCGCCGCGGATTTCCATTTCTTCCAGCTTGCGCAAACTGCGCAGCCGCATGTTGAGAATGGCGTCGGCCTGCACGTCGTTCAGCGAGAACGCCTTCATCAGCTTGGGCTTGGGCTCATCCTCGGTGCGGATGATCTTGATGACCTTATCCAGGTTGAGGAAGACGGCGAGATAGCCTTCCAGCACTTCCAGCCGCGCCCGAATTTTCTCCAGCCGGAAAGCGGAGCGCCGCTCCAGCACTTCGCGCCGGTGGGCGGCGAAGGCGGCCAGCACCTCTTTCAGGCCCACGACCTTGGGCACCAGGCCCTTGTCCAGCACCGTCATGTTCAGCGGCAGCCGCGCTTCCAGGTCGCTGGTGCGGAACAGCTGTTCCATCAGGATTTCCGGCTCGACCGTGCGGCTCTTGGGCGTGAGGACAATGCGGATGTCTTCGGCGCTTTCGTCATGGATGTCGTCGAGCAGCGGCAGCTTTTTCTGTTCCAGCAGTTCGGCGATGCGCTCGATCAGCTTGGACTTCTGCACCTGGTAGGGAATTTCGGTGACAACGATCTGCCAGGCGCCGCGATTGCCCTCTTCCATTTCCCAGCGCGCCCGCACCCGGAACGAGCCACGGCCGGTCTTGTAGGATTCGGCGATGGACGCCGGGTCCTCGACCAGGATGCCGCCGGTGGGGAAATCGGGGCCGCGCACGAATTTCAGCAGGCTGCGGTCCTGGATGCCCGGATTTTCGATCAAGGCGATGGTGGCGGCACAGAGCTCACCCAGATTGTGCGGCGGGATGGAGGTCGCCATGCCAACCGCGATGCCGTTGGAACCGTTGGCGAGCAGGTTCGGGAAGGCGGCCGGCAGAACCACCGGCTCCTGTGTCTCGCCGTCATAGGTGGTGCGGAAGTCCACGGCATCTTCGTCCAGCCCCGCC
>CANCMM010000193.1:0-4750 GCA_947379335.1 Alphaproteobacteria bacterium
GGGATGGACCGGAGGATGCCCGCAAGGGGTCAGGACTCCATGCCCAATGAGAGGAACGTTAGAATGGCTAAAGTAATCGGTATCGACCTTGGCACCACCAACAGCTGCGTGGCGGTCATGGAGGGCTCGGCCCCCAAGGTCATCGAAAATGCGGAAGGTGCCCGCACCACCCCGTCCATCGTCGCCTTTACCCCCGATGGCGAGCGCCTGATCGGCCAGCCCGCCAAGCGCCAGGGCGTCACCAATCCCGAACACACTTTCTTCGCCATCAAGCGCCTGATCGGCCGCCGCTTCGACGATCCCATGACCCAGAAGGACATGGGCATGGTCCCCTACAAGATTGTCAAAGCCGACAATGGCGATGCCTGGGTGCAGGGCCGCGACGGCAAGAAATATTCTCCCTCGGAAGTCTCCGGCTTCATCCTGCAGAAGATGAAGGAAACCGCCGAAGCCCATCTGGGCGAAAAGGTCACCCAGGCCATCATCACCGTTCCGGCCTATTTCAACGACGCCCAGCGCCAGGCCACCAAGGACGCGGGCAAGATCGCCGGCCTGGAAGTGCTGCGCATCATCAACGAGCCCACCGCCGCGGCGCTGGCCTACGGCCTGGACAAGAAACAGTCCGGCACCATCGCGGTCTATGACCTTGGCGGCGGCACCTTCGACGTCTCGGTGCTGGAAATCGGCGACGGCGTGTTCGAGGTGAAGTCCACCAACGGCGACACCTTCCTGGGCGGCGAAGACTTCGATCATCGCCTTGTCGGGTTCCTGGCCGACGAGTTCAAGAAAGAGAATGGCATCGACCTGCGGACCGACCGCCTGGCGCTCCAGCGCCTGAAGGACGCCGCCGAAAAGGCCAAGATCGAACTGTCGAGCGCGCAGCAGACCGAAGTGAACCTGCCCTTCATCACCGCCGACGCTGCCGGTCCCAAGCACCTGACCATCAAGATCACCCGCGCCACCCTGGAAAAGCTGGTCGACGACCTGATCCAGAAGACCGTCGGCCCGGTGAAGCAGGCGCTGAAGGATGCCGGCGTCACGGCCGGCCAGATCGACGAAGTCATCCTGGTCGGCGGCATGACCCGCATGCCCAAGGTGCAGGAAGCGGTGAAGCAGATCTTCGGCGGCAAGGAGCCCCACAAGGGCGTCAACCCGGACGAAGTGGTCGCCATCGGCGCCGCCATCCAGGGCGGCGTGCTGAAGGGCGAAGTCAAGGACGTGCTGCTGCTGGACGTGACCCCGCTGAGCCTGGGCATCGAAACCCTGGGCGGCGTCTTCACCCGCCTGATCGACCGCAACACCACCATCCCGACCAAGAAGAGCAACATCTTCTCCACGGCCGAAGACAATCAGGGCGCCGTCACCATCAACGTGTTCCAGGGCGAACGCGAAATGGCGGCGGACAACAAGAGCCTGGGCCGCTTTGACCTGCAGGGAATCCCGCCCGCGCCGCGCGGCGTGCCGCAGATCGAAGTCACTTTCGACATCGACGCCAACGGCATCGTCAGCGTCACCGCCAAGGACAAGGCGACCAACAAGGAGCAGCAGATCCGTATCCAGGCCTCGGGCGGCCTGTCGGACGCCGACATCCAGAAGATGGTCAAGGAAGCCGAAAGCCATGCCGCGGACGACAAGAAGCGCCGCGAACTGGTGGAAGCCAAGAACCAGGCCGACGCGCTGATCCATTCGACCGAAAAGGCGATGGGCGAGCATGGCGACAAGGTCGGCCCGGACGAGAAGACCGCCATCGATGCGGCACTGGCGTCGCTGAAGGACGCGGTCACCGGCGAAGACAGCGAAGCCATCAAGGAAAAGACCAACACCCTGGCCCAGGCCTCGATGAAGCTGGGCGAGGCCATGTACAAGGCCCAGCAGGCCGAAGGCGCGGCGGGCGATGCCGCAGCCGACGGCGCCGGCAACAAGCCGGATGACAATGTCGTGGACGCCGACTTCGAAGAAGTCGACGACAAGAAGGCCTAATGAGTATCAAGCCCCTGCGTGAAAACGCGGGGGCTTTGTTTCGTATCCGGGGGCGGATTTGACGTCATGAAGCGCTGTTATTACGAGACCCTGGAATGCCAGAAGGGCGCGACCGGCGAGATTTTGAAAACCTCGTATCGCAAGCTGGCGATGAAATTTCACCCCGACAAAAATCCCGGCGACCACACCGCCGAAATCAAGTTCAAGGAAATCAGCGAAGCCTATGACGTCCTGAAGGACGATCAGAAGCGCGCGGCCTATGACCGTTTCGGCCACGCCGCCTTCGAAGGCGGCATGGGCGCCGCCGCCGGTGCGCGCGGCGGCAGCCCGTTCGGCGACTTTGGCAGCTTCGGCGATGTGTTCGAGGATATCTTCGGCCAGATGATGGGCGGCGCATCGCGCGCCAAGCGTCAGAATCGCGGCCAGGACCTGCGCTACAATCTGGAAATCAGCCTGGAGGAAGCCGCGCGCGGCCGCAGCGCCGAAATCAAGGTGCCCACCATGGTGGCCTGCGATGTCTGCGCCGGCAGCGGCGCCGAGACCGGGCACCAGGCCGAGACTTGCCCCACCTGCCAGGGTCACGGCAAGGTGCGCGCCACCCAGGGCTTCTTCACCATCGAGCGCAGCTGCTCGGCCTGCCGCGGCTCAGGCAAGATCATCCGCAATCCCTGCAAGGCCTGCCGCGGCGCTGGCGTTGTCCAGAAGGAGCGCACCCTCAACGTGGACGTGCCGCCTGGTGTCGAGGAAGGCACCCGCATCCGCCTGTCGGGCGAAGGCGCGGTCGGCGCCAATGGCGGCCCGTCCGGCGATCTGTATATTTTCCTGTCCGTCGCCGAGCATCCCATCTTCCAGCGCGACGGCCACGACTTGCATTGCCGCGCGCCGGTCAGCTTCGTCACTGCCGCCATGGGCGGCGCCATCGAAGTGCCGACCCTGGACGGCGGCCGGGCCAAGGTGGTCATCCCCGAAGGCACCCAGCCGGGGCGGCAATTCCGCCTGAAGGCCAAGGGCATGCCGGTGCTGCGCAGCGCCCAGAAGGGCGACCTGTATGTCGAGGTCGCGGTGGAGACGCCGGTCAAGCTGACCAAGCGCCAAAAGGAACTGCTGCGCGAGTTCGAAGCCGAGAGCGGCGCCGGGACTCATCCGGAGGCCGAAGGCTTCCTGGCGCGGTTGAAAGAGTTTTGGAACGGCTGCGACAAGTCGTAAGGTAAGAACAAGATACTGTCATAGAAACAGGGCAAGGCTGCGCCGTGACCACGACCCTTGCCGACAATCTGCGCTTTCTTCGCGCCCTGATCACCAATCCCAAAAGCATCGGCGCGATCTTTCCGTCCAGCCCGGCTTTGGCCCAGGCCATCGCCCGCCAGATCGATCCGGGTGCCGGCCCGGTGCTGGAGATCGGTCCGGGCACCGGCGTGGTCACCGACGCGATCCTGGCGCGGGGCGTGGCGCCGCAAGATCTCACCCTGCTGGAATATGACGAGGAGTTCGCCCGCCATCTGGCCGCGCGCTTTGCCAAAGTGCATGTGGTGCAGGGCGACGCCTTCGAACTCGACCGCACCCTGGGCGCGCGCCCGCCCTTTGGCGCCATCGTCTCCTGCCTGCCGCTGCTGAACTTCCCTGCGGCCCAGCGGGTGCGCTTCATGGACGGGCTGGCGGCGCGGATGCAGCCGGGCGCGCCGTTGATCCAGTTTTCCTATGGCCTGCATGCCCCGGTGGTGCCGCCGGACGGCTTTGCCGTCACCTGCACCGCCTTTGTCCTGGCAAACATCCCCCCCGCCAAGGTCTGGGTTTACCGCCAAAATTGAGTGTTTTGCTGCAGTCTATGCTGCAGCAAAAGGGTGCAGCATAACGACCTATGCTGCATCCCATGTTGCGCGGTAAGTATTTGATTTGGCTGCTATTCTGCTGCTTCGGCCAACTCCGGCGCTGCCTGCAGCACATCCGGGCTGACATGGGCCTCGAACTTCTTGAAGTTGGCCTGGAACATGGAGACCAGCTTGCGGGCCTGGGCGTCATAAGCCGCCTTGTCGGCCCAGGTCTCGCGCGGGTTGAGGATCGCCGCATCCACCCCGGGGACCGAGACCGGCACCCGGAACTTGAAGTGCGGGTCGATCCGCATCTCCACATGGGCGAGACTGCCGTCCAGGGCGGCATTGAGCAGGGCGCGGGTGGCCTTGATCGGCATGCGGCTGCCGGTGCCGAAGGCCCCGCCGGTCCACCCCGTATTCACCAGCCAGCAATCGGCCTGGTGCTGGGCGATCAGGGCCCGCAGCAGGTTGCCGTATTCGGAGGGATGGCGCGGCATAAAGGGGGCACCAAAGCAGGTGGAGAAGGTCGGCTGGGGTTCTTTGCCCAGACCCTTCTCGGTGCCGGCCACCTTGGCGGTGAAGCCGGACAGGAAGTGATACATGGCCTGGCTGGGGGTCAGCCGCGCGATCGGCGGCAGCACGCCGAAGGCGTCGGCCGTCAGCATGATGACATTCTTGGGATGCCCCGCCCGGCCGGTGGCCGAGGCGTTCGGGATATAGTCGATCGGATAGGCCGCGCGGGTGTTCTCCGCGTAAGTCGCGTCGTTCAGGTCCAGCGCCCGGGTGGCGGGGTCCATCACCACATTTTCCAGCACCGTGCCGAAGCGTTCGGTGGTGGAGAAGATTTCCGGCTCCGCCTCCCGGCTCAGCTTGATGACCTTGGCATAGCAGCCGCCTTCGATGTTGAAGATGCCGTTCTCACTCCAGCCATGCTCGTCATCGCCGATCAGGGTGCGCGA
>CANCMM010000194.1:0-4734 GCA_947379335.1 Alphaproteobacteria bacterium
TCAATGTCGGCATGGCCGGCGCCATCGTCCTGTATGACCGCCTGATGAACCTGGGCGGCTATGGCGGGCGGCCGGTGACGCCGGGCGGGGCGGATGTGGACATTCCGCCCGCGCACAGCTGGGGCGCTCCCAAGTCAAAACCACGTGACTATTAGGGGTGAGGCTGGCGGCCAAGCCAGCCGAACGCCGAGCAACCGCCAGGTTGCGAAGGCCGGGGGGAATTGGACGATTAGGGTTGGAATTCCAGAGAGTCAGTCCATATAAGACCCATGCCGACTCCCGCCCTGAAAATCACCAATCTCCGCAAGGTCTATCGCCGTGGCAATGTCGCGGTGGAAGACCTGTCCCTGACGGTGGAGGAGGGCGATTTCTTCGGCTTCCTGGGTCCCAATGGTGCGGGCAAGTCCACCACCATTCACTGCGTCACCGGCATCGCCAATCCCACGTCGGGCACGATCGAGATCTTCGGACTGGACGCGGTGAAGAATTATCGCGAAGCCCGCCGGCTGGTGGGGCTTTGCCCGCAGGAATTCAATGTCGATCCCTTCGCCAAGCCCGCCGACATCGTGGACTGGGCGGCCGGCTATTTCGGCCTGAACCGGGCGCAGCGCAAATCCCGCGTCGATCACCTGATGGAGCGGTTCGAACTGACGCCGCACCTGAAGAAAAGTTTTCGCGAATTGTCGGGCGGACTGAAACGCCGTGTGGTGCTGGCGCGCGCGCTGGTGCACGACCCCAGGCTGATCATCCTGGACGAACCCACCGCCGGCGTGGATGTGGAGCTGCGCCGGGTGCTGTGGAACTACCTGACTGAGATCAACCAGGACGGCCGCACCATCCTGCTGACTTCGCATTACCTGGAAGAGGTGGAGCGGTTGTGCCGCGACATCGCCATCGTCGCCAAGGGCCGGATCGTGCGCCAGGGCACCAAGGATGAAATGGCGGGCACGCCGGGCAGCCTGGAGCGCGCCTATCTGGTCGCCACCGGCGCCGAACCTGATCATGTCGCGGGGCAATAGATGAGCGCGCCGGATCTCACCCCCATGGGCATCAACTGGATCGGGCTGGGCACCATCGTGCGCCGCGACGTGTCGCGCATGCTGCGCGTGCCGATCCAGGTCTTCATCGCGCCCTGGAGTTCGGCGCTGCTGTTCATTTTCGTGTTCGGCTATGTGCTGGGCGGCACCATGCGCACCATCGGCGGCCATAAATATATCGAGTTCGTCATGCCGGGCGTCCTGATGATGAACATCATTACCGCCGCCTTCCTGCAGTCCTCTTCGGCGATCTATTTTTCCCGCTTCATCCGCTTTGTGGAGGAGATGCTGGTCGCGCCGCTGTCCTACATGGAAATGGTGGTGGGCAGCCTGACCACCGTGGTGGTCCGCGCCACCGTCACCGGCATCGGCATCCTGGTCCTGGGCCTGTTCTTCGGCGCCACCACCATCGAATCCTGGCCGCTGTTCATCTTCTGGATCGTGGCGGTCTCGGTCATCTTCGGCCTGGCTGGTATCCTGATCGGGCTGTGGTCCAAGAGCTTCGAGCAACTCAACATGCCGGTGGTGTTCTTCCTGACGCCGCTGTCCATGCTGGGCGGCAGCTTCTTCACGATGAAGATGCTGCCGGACTGGCTGCACTGGATGCTTTGGGCCAATCCCTTCTTTTACTTCATCAACGGCATTCGCGGCGCGATGATCGGCGTCGACGAGGCGCCTCAGGGCCTTTCCATCGTGCTGACCTTGCTGATGATCGCGGCGCTGGGCGGGCTGGTATGGCGGCTGTTCTCGCGCGGCTACGGACTGCGCGAGTAGCGCGGGTCTTTTGCGTCCTGAGTGCGTCGCGCGATCGCTCATGGGCTCTTACGCCCACATCGCTCCGCGCGCCTGCTCAGGCCACAAAATCCCTCGCGCTAGGAACAACTTGCGATAGGTGGGGGCAAACCGGTATCCTCCTGCCCGATCACACAAACGCCCGATTCCGCTGCGATTTTGCGCGTGGAACGACTTAGCCGGAGCCGATATGACCAGGATTTTGGGACTTTTCACCGCTGCCGCCCTTTGCGCCGGCGCTGTTGCGCCCGCCGCGGCGGAACCGGCCAACCTGCTCGGTGTGTTCGGTAATTGGACGGCTTATTCCTCGGGTTCCGGTTCCAGCCTGACCTGCTATGCCATGTCCAAGCCACGCGCCAGCCAGCCCAAGACGGCCAAGCGCAGCGCCATCTACCTGATGGTGTCGGACTGGCCCAGCCGCAAGGTGAAGGGCGAACCGCAGATCGTGTACGGCTATCAGGCCAAGGAAGGCGGCACGGCCGCGCTTGGCGTGGGCCCCGACAAGTTTTCCTTCTTCATCCGCAACAACGGCAAGGATGGCAGCGCCTGGCTGCAGCAGCTGAACGACAATTCGCGCCTGGTCTCGGCCATGGTCGGCGGCGTGTCGGCGGTGGCCAGCGGCGTCTCGAGCAAGGGCACCAAGACCAGCGACACCTACAGCCTGTCCGGCTTCAATGACGCGATGGCCAAGGTGCACGCCGCCTGTAATATGTGATGGAAAAACGTCTCCCCCTCATTGGTCTCGACAGGGAGGCGCTGAAGACGGCGTTGGCCGTAGCGGGCGTGCCGGCAAAATCGCTGCCCATGCGTACAAACCAGTTGTGGAACTGGATCTATGTCCATGGCGCGAAGGACTTCGCCGCCATGACAAACCTGGCCAAGGATTTCCGCGGTCTGCTCGAGCAAAATTTCTCGCTTGATCGGCCCGAAGTCGTCACCGCGCAATTGTCCGAGGACGGTACCCGCAAGTGGCTGCTGAAGACCGGCGCAGGCATTGAGTTCGAGACCGTCTATATCCCCGAAGCTGATCGCGGCACCCTGTGTGTGTCTTCGCAGGTCGGCTGTACGCTCACTTGCCGCTTTTGCCATACCGGCACCCAGAAACTGGTGCGCAACCTGAATCCCGACGAAATCTTGGGCCAGATCCTGATCGCCAAGGACGCGCTGGAGGATTGGCCGTCGACGGCGCCGGGCCGCAAGGTGACCAACATCGTGATGATGGGGATGGGCGAGCCGCTTTATAACTTCGATCACGTGAAGTCGGCGCTGGCCATCGCCAAGGACGGCGACGCCATCGCCATGTCCAAGCGCCGCGTCACCCTGTCCACCGCCGGCGTGGTGCCGATGATCCCGCGCGCCGGCAACGAGATCGGCTCGTCACTGGCGATCTCGCTGCATGCGGTGACCGACGAAATCCGCGACCAGATCGTGCCGATCAACAAGAAGTATCCCATCGCCGAACTGATGGAGGCCTGCCGCACCTATCCCGGCGCCTCCAACGCGCGGCGCATCACGTTTGAGTATGTGATGCTGAAGGGCGTGAACGACTCCCTGGCCGACGCCCGGGCGCTGGTGAAGCTGGTTGCGGGCATCCCCGCCAAGATCAACCTGATCCCGTTCAATGCCTGGCCGGGCGCGCCGTATGAATGCTCCGACTGGAGCCAGATCGAGAAATTCGCCGAAATCGTCAACCGGGCCGGCTATGCCTCGCCGGTGCGCACCCCGCGCGGCCGGGACATCATGGCGGCCTGCGGCCAGCTCAAGAGCGAAAGCGTGAAAGAGCGTGCTTCCGCCCGGGTGGCTCGCGAAATCGGCGATATCCAGTCCGAGCAGCTGGCCCGGATGCCGCACTAGATTTTGGGGCTTTTTTGCCTATAGTCCCGGCGATTTTGCAGGATTTCCATCGTGGCCAAGAAAGACATCAAGAAGGTCGTCCTCGCCTATTCGGGCGGGCTGGACACCTCTGTCATCCTCAAATGGCTGCAGACTGAATATGGCGCCGAAGTCGTCACCTTCACGGCCGACCTGGGGCAGGGCGAGGAGATCGAGCCGGCGCGGGCCAAGGCCATCACCCTGGGCATCAAGCCCGAAAATATCTTCATCGAGGATGTGCGCGAGGAATTCGTGCGCGATTACGTCTTCCCGATGTTCCGCGCCAACGCGGTCTATGAAGGCGTGTACCTGCTGGGCACCTCCATCGCCCGGCCGCTGATCGCCAAGAAGCAGATCGAGATCGCTGAAAAGGTCGGCGCCGACGCCGTCTGTCATGGCGCCACCGGCAAGGGCAACGACCAGGTGCGGTTCGAGCTGGGTTATTACGCCCTCAAGCCCGGCATCAAGGTGATCGCGCCCTGGCGCGAATGGGACCTGACCAGCCGCACAAAGCTGCTGGAGTTCGCCGAAAAGAACCAGATCCCGATCGCCAAGGACAAGCGCGGCGAAGCGCCCTTCTCGGTGGACGCCAATCTTTTGCACTCCTCATCCGAGGGCAAGGTGCTGGAAGACCCGTCCAAGGAAGCCGAAAGCATCGTCTATATGCGCACCATCGCGCCCGAGGATGCGCCGGACAAGGCGACCTATGTCGAGATCGGTTTTGAAAAGGGCGATGCCGTCAGCATCGACGGCGAGACGCTGTCGCCGGCCTCGCTGCTGACCAGGCTGAACGCGCTGGGCAAGGCCAACGGCATCGGCCGGCTGGACCTGGTGGAAAACCGTTTCGTCGGCATGAAGTCGCGCGGCGTCTATGAGACCCCCGGCGGCACCATCCTGCTGGCGGCGCATCGCGGCATCGAAAGCATCACGCTGGACCGTGGCGCGGCGCATCTGAAGGACGAGATCATGCCGCGTTATGCCGAGATGATCTATAACGGTTTCTGGTTCAGCCCCGAACGCGAGATGCTGCAGG
>CANCMM010000195.1:0-4716 GCA_947379335.1 Alphaproteobacteria bacterium
TTGATCATCGGCAGCAGGATGCGGTTGACGATGAAGGCGGGGAAGTCTTCGGCGTAAGCGGCGGTCTTGCCCACGCGCTTGACGATCTCCAGCGCCGACTGGAACGTGGTGTCATTGGTGGCGATGCCGCGGATCACTTCCACCAGTTGCATCACCGGTACCGGGTTCATGAAATGCAGGCCGATGAAATTCTCCGGCCGGTCGGTGGAGGCCGCAAGCCGCGTCACCGAGATGGACGAGGTGTTGGTGGCGAGAACGGTCTTGTCGGAGATGCGCGTGCACAGGTCCTGGAAGATCTTCTTCTTGATGGCTTCGTCTTCGGTCGCCGCCTCGATCACCAGGTCGCGATCGCGCAAATCGTCCAGGCTTTCGGTGATGCGGATGCGCGCCAGGGCGGGCGCGATCTCTTCTTCCTTGATCAGGCCCTTGGAGGCCTGGCGCTGCATGTTCTTCTGCACCCGCTCGATCGCCTTGCTGAGCGCATCCTTGTTGATGTCATCCAGCACCACGTCATAACCGGCCAGCGCCAGCACATGGGCGATGCCGGTGCCCATTTGCCCTGCGCCCACCACACCGATTTTCTCAACTGCCATTTGTATTGCCTTTACTTGTAGCCGCGTTTGGACAGTTCTTCGTCCAGCTCGGGGATGATCTTGAACAGGTCGCCGACCAGGCCGTAATCCGCCACCTGGAAAATGGGGGCGTCTTCGTCCTTGTTGATGGCGACGATTTTGCGGGAGTCCTTCATGCCGGCCAGGTGCTGGATGGCGCCGGAAATGCCCACCGCGATGTACAGATCGGGCGCCACGGCCTTGCCGGTCTGGCCGACCTGATAGTCATTGGGCACATAGCCCGCATCCACCGCGGCGCGGCTTGCGCCCACCGCCGCATGCAGCTTGTCGGCGATGGAATCCAGCAGCTTGAAGTTTTCCGCCGAACCCAGCCCGCGCCCGCCCGAGATCACCACCTTGGCGGAGGTCAGTTCCGGTCGCTCGGACTTGGACAGGGCTTCGCCGGCGAATTTGGAATTACCGGCATCGGGTGCTGCCGCGATCTTCTCGATCGTGGCGCTGCCGCCTTCCGCCGCCGCCGCGAAAGCGGTGGTGCGCACGGTGATGATCTTTTTGCCGGCCGGAGCCTGCAAGGTCTCGATGGCGTTGCCCGCATAGATCGGCCGCTCGAACGTGTCGGGCGAAACCACTTTCAGGATTTCGGAAATCTGGCCCACGTCCAGCCTGGCGGCGACGCGCGGCAGGATGTTCTTTCCCGTCGTGGTGGCCGGCGCCAGGATGGCGTCGTATTTGTCCGCCACGGACAGCAGCAGCGCTTCCATCGGCTCGGCCAGCTGGCGCGCGTAAGGCGCCGCGTCGGCCAGCAGCACCTTCTCCACACCGGCGATCCTGGCGGCGGCTTCGGCGACAGCGGCGCAATTCTCGCCCGCCACCAGCACATGCACCGGCGAAGACGCTTGCGCTGCCGCCGTCACCGTCTTGTGGGTGGCGTCTTTCAGCGACGCATTGTCATGTTCGGCGATTACCAGCGAAGCCATCAGATGACTCCATCGGCTTTGAGCTTGTCCAGCAACTCGACCACGCCCGACACTTTCACGCCGCCGCCGCGCTTGGGCGGCTCGGAAATCTTCAGGACCTTGAAGCGCGGGGTGATGTCCACACCAAGATCGGCGGGGGATTTCTCCTCGATCGGCTTCTTCTTGGCCTTCATGATGTTGGGCAGCGAGGCATAGCGCGGCTCGTTCAGCCGCAGGTCGGTGGTCATCACTGCCGGCAATTTCACTTCGACGGTTTGCAGGCCGCCATCGATCTCGCGGGTAATTTTGGCGACGCCGTCATTCAATTCCAGCGAATGGGCGAAGGTGCCCTGCGGCCAGCCCAGCAGCGCGGCCAGCATCTGGCCCACCTGGTTGGCATCGTCGTCGATCGCCTGCTTGCCGGTAATGACAAAGCCGGGCTGTTCCGCGTCCACGATGGCTTTCAGTATCTTGGCGACCGCCAGCGGTTCGACCATCTGGTCGGTCTTGACCAGGATGCCCCGGTCGCCGCCCATCGCCAGCGCGGTGCGGATGGTCTCACTGGCTTGCTGCGGGCCAATGGAGACGATCACCACTTCGCTGGCCTTGCCCTTCTCCTTCAGGCGCACGGCTTCTTCCACCGCGATCTCGTCAAAGGGATTCATGGACATTTTGACATTGGCCAAGTCCACGCCGCTCTGGTCCGCCTTCACGCGAACCTTCACGTTGTAGTCGATCACCCGCTTGACGGGCACCAGGACCTTCATGGTGTTTCTTTGACCCCAATGGACGGCGATTTCGCGGCAGCTGCGCCGGCCCGTCCTGCTCTTGTGCAGTGCAAAAAGTATGGCCGCAGGGCGAGGCCTGTCAACGAAACCGGGCGGGAAGCAGGTTCACTATTGCTGCATTGCAGCAACAGTGGTTAATCCCGGCGGTCAGACTGCGGCATCCTGCCACATGTTCTGCTGGCTACTTCAGGCTCGCCAGATAGGCGGTGACGTCCGCCTGCTGCTTTTTGCTGCTGATGCCGGCAAAGGCCATTTTGGTGCCGGGCACCACCTTGGCGGGGCCGGCGGTCCACTTGGTCAGGTTGGCTTCGTTCCAGACGATGCCGGACTTTTGCAGCGGCGCCGAATAGGCAAAGCCCGGGCGGGTGGCGGCCTTGCGGCCCACGACGCCGAACAGGTTGGGGCCCAGGCCGTCGCCGCCGCCCTTGTCGCTGGTGTGGCAAACGGCGCAGCGCTTGAATACGGCCTCGCCGGCCTTGGCGTCGCCGGCCGCATTGGCCGCGATGGTGGACCCGGCCAGCAGCGCCAGCACGGTGAAACTCTTGCGAAGCATGGACAAGCCTTTTTTGGTTCCCCTCACGGGGCCCTCCAATACCTGATCTTGTATACAAAAACAGCCATTTTATGGCCCTAAGATACGAAGGGATTATCGCGCCAAGCCCTCAGGCGTTGACCAACTCCACCTGCACCACGTCGGTGCGCGCCACCTCAAAGGTCGCCGCGCAGATCCCCAAGTAGAACTCCCAGTTGCGCAGGAATTGCTGGTCATGGCCCAGGGCCTTGATCTGGGGTTCGGCGGCCTGCATCCGCACCAGCCATTCGCGCAGGGTGCGGGCATAATCCTTGCCGAAGCCAAAGGCGCCGGCGAATTTCAGGCCCGCCTTTTCGGCCTCCTCGCGGAAGCGTGCCAGGGACGGCAGCATGCCGCCCGGGAACACATAGTGGCGGACGAAGTCGCTGCGGGTGCGGTAGCCGGCGAAGAACTCATCCTTGATGGTGATGGTCTGGATGATGGCGCGGCCGCCACGCTTCAGCCGGTCGGCCACAGTGGAGAAATAAGCCGGCCAGTAATGCTCGCCCACCGCCTCGAACATCTCGATGGAGACGATGTTGTCGAAGCTGCCTTTGCTGAGGCGGTAATCTTCGAGCTTGATGTCGGCGGCGCCGCCCAGTCGCTGGCAAGCGAATTTGTGCTGGGCCGGCGAAATGGTCAGGCCGGTGACATGGTGGCTGTCGGCGGCGGCGCGTTCGGCAAAGCCGCCCCAGCCGCAGCCGATTTCCAGCACATCGGCTTTCTTTTCGGTGAATTTGGAAATGATGCGCTCATACTTGTTTTGCTGCGCGCGATAAAGCTCGTCGGTGCCGTTATACAGCGCCGAGGAATAGGTCATGCTCTTGTCCAGCCACAACGAGTAGAAGTCGTTGCCGACATCGTAATGATCCTTGATGTTGCGCGACGAGCCGGCGATGGAATTGCGCCGCACCAGGGCGTTGTGGATCACAAAACCGATGCGGTTGAAGACATTGCCGTCCGAGAAATCGGAGAAATGATCCAGGTTGAGCAGGAACAGGCTGACCAGCCGTTCAACGCTGTCGGTGTCCCAGCTGCCTGCGATATATTCTTCGCCCAGCCCGATATCGCCGCGCGCCATGATCCGGCGCAGCACGTCCCACTCATGAATGTGAAAGCGCGCTGACGGCCCCGGATTGGCGCCCTTGTGGACGGAAACCTCGCCATTGGGGGCGATGAATTCCAGGGTGCCGTACTCCAGCGAGTTCATCGCCTTGCGCCAGCTTTTTTCAATATAGGCAGCAGGTATCAAAGACATCGTCGTTTCCCAGCAGGCGGCCAAGCCTAAACGGCGGCAGCGCTCAAAACAATTCGGCCGGCACCGGGTCCTGACCCGGGAAGCCGGGGATCACCACCGCCGGGCGGGCTTTTTGTTGCGGCGCGTCGGGCGCGGCCACGGCGCCGGTCTCCCACGGGATCTGCGCGCCCAGCCCGCGGGCCACGCGCACCGCGCTGGCCAGGCCATCCTCGTGGAAGCCGTGGCCCAGATGGGCGCCGGCAAACCAGGTGCCGCGGCGGCCTTGCAACTGGGCGATGCGGCCCTGGGCGGCGAGGGCGGCCTCATCGAACACCGGATGATCGAATTCGGTCCGGTCGAATACCAGGTGATCGGAGATTTCGCGCTTGGGATTGAGGCTGACGAACAGCGGGTATTTCTGGTCGATGCCCTGCAACAGATTCATCCAGTAGGTGACGGTGATCTTGGGATGGAGAATGTCCCCGTCCGAGACATAATTCCAGCTGGCCCAGCAGCGGCGGCGGTGCGGCATGATGCTTTCGTCGCGGTGCAGGACGGCGATGTTCTTCTGGTAGCGGAAGGGCGACAGCGC
>CANCMM010000196.1:0-4676 GCA_947379335.1 Alphaproteobacteria bacterium
CAACCGCCGACGCCGACGTAAATGCTCATGCGTCTATCAACGCATGAGCATCAAACGCCATCAACCCTTTTTCGGCCCGACGAATGCCCAAGTCACGCCGAAGCTGTCCTTGCACTGGGCATAACGGTCGCCCCAGAACATGTCCTGGGGTTCCATGTTGCCGGTGCAGCCGGCATCCACCGCGCGCTGCCACCAGCTGTCCACGTCTTTCACCGGCAGCATCAGCGAGAACCCGGCCAGCGGCACGAAACCGCAACCATGCTCGGGAAAGGGATCGCTGAGCATCACCGAACTGCCGTTGATCAGGATATGCGCATGCATGGTGCGGCCCTTCTCGTCCGCCGGATGGACATGCACGTCCTGGGCGGCAAAGGTCTTTTTGTAGAACTCGGCCGCCTTGAGCGCGCCGTCCAGGCACAGATAGGCGACGACGCCGCCCTTCACCATGCCCTCCGGGGTACCTTGAGGTGTGCTTGAGGGCGCTGCCTTGGTCATTGTATCGCTCATGTCAGTCTCCTTGCTTGCTGTACCCCAAGGACGGGCCGGCCCGGCGGGGGCCGACAGCATCCCGAAAATTTATCCCGCCTGCGCCATCAGCCGGTCCAGGTGGCGGCGGATATGGGCGGCTTCGCCCGCGCTGCCCGCCAGGGAAATCGCCCTGTCGAAGGAATTCTTGGCCTCGAGGTTGCGACCCAGTTGCAACTGGAAAGCGCCCCGCGCCCCGAAATACGGAAAATATCCCCCCAGCGCCTCTTCCAGGGGTTCGATCATTTCCAGCACCGCCCCCGGCCCATGCAGCTTGGCCACTGCCACGGCGCGGTTCAGGGTGATCACCGGCGAGGGCTGCATCCGCTCCAGCGCCAGATAGAGCCCATCGATCCCCGCCCAGTCGGTCTCGGCGGCCGTCACCGCGCGGCTGTGGGTAGCGGCGATGGCCGCTTGAACCTGATACGGCCCGGGGCGGTTGTGGCGCATCGCCTTGTCCACCAGCGCCAGGCCTTCGCTGATCAGCTTTTCATCCCACAGGCTGCGGTCCTGATCGTCCAGCAGGATGGCTTCGCTGTCCGCATCGAAGCGCGCCGCCAGCCGCGCCTGTTGCAACAGCATCAAGGCGGTCAGCCCCATGATTTCCGGCTCGGTCTGGAACAGGCGCAGCAGCAGCCGCGCCAGACGAATGGCCTCGTCGCACAGGGGCGCGCGCACCGGATCAGTGCCGGCGCTGTAGCCTTCGTTGAACAGCAGATAAATCATCGCGGCCACCGCCGCGACGCGCTCGGCCCGCTCGGCCGGGCCCGGCGCCTCGAACGGCACGTCAGCTTTCGCAATCCGCGCCTTGGCGCGGGTGATGCGTTGTTCCATGGCCGCATCGCTGACCAAAAAGGCGCGGGCGATCTGCGCCACCGTCAACCCCGACACGATGCGCAAGGCCAGCGCGATCTGCTGGGCCGGCGCCAAATCAGGATGGCAGCAGATGAACAATAGGCGCAGCACATCGTCGCGGTAATGCGAACCGTCCAGCCGTTCGGCCAACTCGCTCTCCGCATCGCCCGTATCGGAAATCTCTTCATCCGGCGGCAATTGGGTGGTGCGGCTTTGCTTGCGCACGCCATCGAGCGCGGCGTTGCGTCCCACCAGGATCAGCCAGGCGGTGGGATCGCGCGGCGGACCTTTTTCAGGCCAGCTTTTCAGGGCGCGCAGGCAGGCGTCCTGGAAGGCTTCCTCGGCACGGTCCATGTCGCGGAAATAGCGCAGCAACGCGCCCACGGCTTGCGGCCGGGCGGCGGTCAAAGCGCCATTGATCCACGCCATGTCCATGATCAGTAAGCCTTCACCATTTCCCTGGGCGCGTTGGGCCGCGCTTCGGGCACATACAGCGCGATGGGGCGGATCTCATAGATGCTGGTGGGATTGGCGGCGGAAAGCTGTTTGGCAACGTCCAGCGCCGCATCCAGATTTTCCACGTCGATGACATAGAAGCCCAGCAGCTGCTCCTTGGTCTCGGCAAACGGGCCGTCGATTACCAGCCCCGGTCCGCGCAAGGTGGTGGCGGCGGTGGTGGGCAGCAGGCGCAGGGACGGACCCAGCTTGCCTTCCTTCACCAGCTTTTCGTGGACCACCGAAAGATTGGCCATGACGGCGGCGTCTTCCTCCTTGCTCCAGGACCAGACGACATCTTCCTTGTTGTAGCAAAGCAGGGTGTAAAGCATGGCGGTTCCTTCGTTATTCCTAGAGGACGGGCGAGTATGCCCCGGCCCGACAAAGCTTCATAAAAATAAATCGCCAGGTTCCTGTCGGGCCGGCCTTGCTTTGGCCGTCCTTGGGCCAGACCCTGACGACAAGACGCTTGAAGGAGACGCCATGACCCGCCTGAACATGTTCAACAGCGTTTCGCTGGACGGTTATTTCACCGACAGCAGCAACGATATGAGCTGGGCGCATGCCGGCGGCGACAACAAGGAGTTCCAGGACTTCGTGGCCGGCAACGCCAAGGGCACCAATGCCCTGATCTTCGGCCGCGTTACCTATGAGATGATGGCGTCCTTCTGGCCCACCACGATGGCCGCGCAGTCCATGCCCGAAGTGGCCAAGGGCATGAACGCGGCACCCAAATATGTTTTCTCCCGCAGCCTGAAAAAAGCCGACTGGGCCGGCACCACGGTCCTGAACGGCGATCCGGCGCAGGAAATCGCGCGGCTGAAGCGCCAAAGCAAGGTGGACATGACCATCCTGGGCAGCGGCAGTATCGTCAAGCAGCTGACGGCGGCGGGACTGATCGACGACTATCAGTTGCTGGTCTGTCCGGTGATATTGGGCGGCGGGCGCACCCTGTTCGAAGGCGTCCCCGGCCAGCCGGTGCTGAAACTGGAAAACAGCCGCACCTTCGGCAACGGCAAGGTGTTCCTGCACTATTCCGCTTAAGCGAACAGCTTCTTGTAGTCGTCCGGTTTGAAGCCGACGGTGAGCTTGCCTTTTGTGTCCAGCACCGGGCGCTTGATCATCGAAGGCTGGGCCAGCATCAGGGCGATGGCCTTCTTTTCCGTCAACCTTTCCTTGTCGGCATCGGGCAATTTCTTGAAGGTGGTGCCGGCGCGATTGAGCAGCACCTCCCAGCCGACTTTCTTGGCCCAGCCTTCCAAGGTCGGCTTGTCGATGCCCGATGCCTTGTAGTCATGGAAGTCGGCTTTGATCTTGTGTGCCTCCAGCCAGGTGCGAGCCTTTTTCATCGTGTCGCAGTTTTTGATGCCGTAGATCGTCGTCATGGGTACCTCGAACTTCAAACGCAGGATATGGGAGGCGCACCCTCGCGCAAAGCGGCTAACATCGCGCCATGAAACAGGATTGGACGCGCATCGGGGCCGAACTGGACGAACAGGGCTGGGCGATCCTGCCGGGGCTGGTCCGCGCCAACGGCTGCGATGCGCTGGCCAGGATGTATGACCAGGACGGCCTCTTCCGCAGCCGGGTGGTGATGGCGCGGCACGGCTTTGGGAAGGGCGAGTATCGCTACTTTTCCTATCCCCTGCCCGGCGCCGTCGAGAAGCTGCGCACCAACCTCTATCCGCACTTGGCGGCCATCGCCAATGGCTGGCAGGACCGGCTGGGCAAGACCGAGCGCTTCCCGGACACCCATGCCGAATACCTGGCCCGCTGCCACGCGGCCGGCCAGGCGCGGCCCACCCCGCTGCTGCTGCGCTATGGCGCGGGCGACTATAACTGCCTGCACCAGGACCTTTACGGGGCGGAGGTCTTTCCCCTGCAGGTGGCGGTGCTGCTGGCCCAGCCGGGCGCCGACTTTACCGGCGGGGAGTTGGTCCTGGCTGAACAGCGGCCACGCCAACAGTCACGGGCGATGGTCGTACCCCTGGCCAAGGGCGACGGGGTGGTGTTCGCCGTGAACAGCCGGCCGGTCAAAGGCAGCCGGGGCGACTATCAGGCCAAGATGCGCCATGGCGTCAGCCGGCTGCTCACCGGCCAACGCCACACCTTGGGCATCATCTTCCACGACGCGGCGTGATCAGCGCCCGTTCACTGATGCCGGTTCGTCGGGCGACAGCCAGCGATAGACAAAGCCGGCAATCAGCGCCCCCGCGATCGGCGCCACCCAGAACAGCCAGAGCTGATCGATCGCCCAGCCGCCCGCGAACAAAGCCGGGGCGGTGGACCGCGCCGGATTGACCGAAGTGTTGGTCACCGGGATCGAGATCAGGTGGATCAGGGTCAGGCACAGGCCGATGGCGATGGGCGCGAACCCGGCCGGCGCCCGGCCATGGGTGGACCCTAAGATCACGAACAGAAAGGCGAAGGTCATCACCACTTCGCAGGTCAGCGCCGCGGTCAGGCCGTAGCCGCCCGGCGAATGCTCGCCATAGCCGTTGCTGGCAAAGCCGGCATGGACATCGAAGCCGGCGTGGCCGGATGCGATCAGGTACAGCACCCCCGCTCCCGCCAGACCACCCAGCACCTGCGCGCCGATGTAGCCCGGCAGGTCCTTGGCCGGGAAACGCCCGCCTGCCCACAGGCCCACCGAAACGGCGGGATTGAGATGGCAGCCCGAGACATGACCGATGGCGAAGGCCATGGTCAGGACCGTCAGGCCGAAGGCCAGCGACACGCCGGCAAAGCCGATCCCCAGTTCCGGATAGGCGGCGGCCAGCACAGCCGATCCGCATCCACCC
>CANCMM010000197.1:0-4660 GCA_947379335.1 Alphaproteobacteria bacterium
CACCTGACCTTGGGCATGACAATCTTCCTGATCTTTCCCTTCACCCGTCTGGTGCATGTCCTGAGCGCGCCGGTCTGGTACCTGGGACGGCGCGGTTACCAAATCGTTCGCACCAGAAGACTGGGAAAGGCCTGACATGACGATCCGCACGCCCATCAGGCTCAATGGCATTCCGCTGCCGCCGCAGATGATCGCAGCAGAGGCCCAGCATCATCCGTCCCGGACGCCCGCCCTGGCATACCAGGCGGCGGCGCGCGCCATCATCATCCGCACCTTGTTGCTGGAAGAGGCACAACGTCAGTCCATCACCGTCGAGGCGCAGCTGGTATCGCCCGGCAAGCGGGAGCTGGAGGACGAAGCGCGCATCCGCGCTCTGGTGGAAGCCCGCATTCCCGTGACGGAGCCTGACGAGGCGCAGTGCCGAACATTTTACGAGGCCGATCCGGCCCGCTTTCGCAGCCCGGACCTATATGAAGCCTCGCATATCCTTTTCCTGGCCCATCCGCATGATGCCGCCGCATATGCGACTGCCGCGGCGAAGGCGAAGGCCATCATCGCCGACCTGTCCGTTGTCCCGCACCGTTTCGAGACAATCGCGCGGGAACAGTCGGAATGTGAGTCCCGCGCCAGTGGCGGACGCCTGGGTCAGATCGCGCGCGGAGAAACTGTGCCGGAATTTGAAGAGGCCTTGCGGCTCATGGCGGAAGGGCAGATCGCGCGCGGGCCGGTGATGTCCCGCTACGGTGTACATGTCCTCAGGCTCGACGCGCGTGCCGCCGGGGAGCCTTTGCCCTTCGAATATGTGCAGGAGCGGATCTCCTGCTATCTGGCCGAGAAGGCGTGGCGCCTCGATGTCGCCGCCTACATCGAGGCCCTGATCGGCCAGGCGCAGATCGAAGGCATTGACCTGTCGCCGCAGGCGATGGACGGGACGAAGGCGGCATGATGACACTGGGAGAAATTCTGGGGCAGTTGCATGACCGCGAGGAGGTCTATGGCCTGCTGCTGGAGTCCAGCAATGCAAGCCTGGTTGCGAAGCTGGACGAGAAGGCGCGCGATACAGCCGATGATCCCTGTGGCGTCGCGCTCAAGGCGGTGCACGCCTTCGCAAACCGAGCCGACGACGAGGCTTGGGTCAAGCTTGTCGGTTGCATCCAGGGTTCACAGTCGCCCGCGGGTGCGTGTCTTGGCGAGATGATCACATGGTCCATGACCCGCTAGAAAATGCCCAGCACAATGCGACGGTCCTGGGCGTAATCCTCGTCGGGGGCGCCTCGCGGCGCTATGGCCATGACAAGGCGATGGCCCGGCTGGGCGGAACCGCAATGGTGCAGCTGGTTGCGGCGCTGGTTGCTGGCCAGGTTTCCATGCTAGCCGCAAGCGGTGCTGGCCGTCCGGGGCTCAATCTTCCTGTCATCCCAGATGCCGTACCCCATGGCGGTCCGTTGCCAGCGCTGCTGTCCATCCTATCTTGGGCGGACGAACGCAGGTTTGAGCTGGTTGCAACGGTTTCCTGTGATACGCCATTTCTGCCGTCCGATCTGGTCAAACGACTGCGCCGTGCGCTGGAACCGGACCGCGATTGCGCGGTGGCGCTTCATGGCGGTGCCGCACATCCGACCTGCGCTTTGTGGAAGACTGCAGCGCTGCCAAAAATCCAAGTGGCCTTCGAGTCGGGCATCCGCAGCCTGCATGGCGCGCTGGCCCATCTGAAGGCTTGCTCCGCAGATTTTTCAGACTTGGGAACTGGTCCCGGCGGCGACCCGTTCTTCAATATCAATTCCCAGTCTGACATGGCCGAGGCGCAGGCATGGATTGACCGGATGTCTGGCGCCGGGAGCGTTAGATCTTCTGGCCTGATGGTATGCTCATGAAGCCTGTCGCGCCCGGCAATTTCCGCAGCAAGCCGATGGTGGACCCGTTTGGCCGAGTGGTGGATTACCTGCGCGTCTCGGTGACGGATCGCTGCAACCTTCGCTGCACCTATTGCATGAGCGAGGACATGCGCTTCTTGCCCAAGGTCGACCTCCTCAGTCTTGAGGAGATGGACCGTCTCTGCGCCGCCTTCATCGAAAGGGGCGTGACGCATTTGCGCCTGACCGGCGGCGAGCCGCTGATGCGCCGTGGCATCATGAAACTGGTGAACAGTCTCTCGCGTCACCTAGACAGCGGCGCGCTTCAAGAACTGACCCTGACCACCAACGGCGTACGGCTGCGCGAATTTGCCTCGGGCCTTGTCGCGGCTGGTATGCGGCGGATCAATGTCTCGCTCGACAGCCTGGACCGCGCGAACTTCGCGCGAATCGCGCGCGGCGACAGACTACCCCAGGTATTGGACGGCATTGCCGCAGCACAGGATGTGGGCCTGCAGGTCAAGATAAACACCGTCGCGTTGAGGCGCGACAATGCGACCGATCTGCCGCACCTGGTCCAGTGGGCGCATGCGGGTGACATGGACATCACCCTGATCGAAGCCATGCCGCTGGGCGAGGTTGACGAGGACCGCACCGAACAGTTCCTGTCGCTAGCCGAAGTGCGGCGCGATATGGAATCCTACTGGACGCTGACCGATCTGCCAGAGCGTACGGGCGGGCCAGCGCGCTATGTGCGCGTGGCCGAGACCGGGGGCAGGCTGGGGTTCATTACGCCACTCACGCACAATTTCTGCGAAAGCTGCCGGCGCATGCGCGTGACCTGTACTGGAACGCTTTACATGTGCCTGGGGCAGGAAGGTGCGGTCGATCTGCGCGCGCCCTTGCGCGTAACATCCGATGATCAACTGTTGCACGCCGCGATTGATAAGGCAGTGGCCGCCAAGCCCAAGGCACATGATTTTCTGCTGCCGATACGCGGCGCCGCGCCGGCAATCGGCCGCCACATGTCCATGACGGGAGGCTGAATGCTCAAACTGGTTTTTCTGGGGAAGTTCGGCGATCTGGCACCCGCCCATCTCTCGAAGGTCGCGCTTCCGGGTGACGTGCGAACCCTGTCTGACTTAAAGCACTGGCTGACGCGCCAGCAGCCGCTGTTGGGGCAGGCGATGGCGGCAAACACCACGCGGCTGATCCTCAATCAGTGCGTGGCGCATGATCTGTCCCTTCCCGTTGCCGATGGCGACGAGATCGCCTTCCTGCCGCCGATGAGCGGGGGCTGAGATGCGGATCCGTATCGTGCAGGAGGCGTTCGACCCTCAGGTCGAAACAGCGGCCTTCGCCGCGGGCCGCGATGACGCGGGTGCGCTGGTGAGTTTTGTCGGCCTTTGCCGCGGGGCGACGGACGGCTCGGATGTGCGGGAATTGCGCATAGATCAGTATCCCGGCTTTACGGAAAAAGAGATTGCCCGCATGGCCGCCGATGTCAGCCGGCGTTTCGACTGTCCCGATCTTCTGGTGGTGCACCGGGTGGGTGCTATCTTGCCGGGCGAGGCCATTGTGCTGGTGGCGGCGCTGGCGACCCATCGCGCCAATGCCTTTGAGGCGGTCAGGGTACTGATGGACTTTCTCAAGACTGACGCGCCTTTGTGGAAAAAGGAAACCGGCCCGCAGGGCGCGCGCTGGATTGAACCGCGCACAGAAGATCATGCGCGAAGAGCGCAAGCAGAAAAAGGATTGGCGTGAACGACGCTCTGCAACCGCCGGGCGGCGGAAAGATGGATATGACAATCGCGTTTCGCGCGCTGCGCATCGCGATCCTGACTGTCTCGGACACACGTAACGAGGAAAGCGATACCTCCGGCAGGCTGCTGGCGGATCGTGTCGTTCGCGACGGCCATGTGCTGGCGGCCCGCGCCATGGTGAAGGACGATATCGCGGAGATACAGGCGCAACTCAAAAGCTGGATCGCTGATCTTGATGTCGAAGTCGTCATCTCCACCGGCGGCACCGGCCTGACGGGTCGCGACGTGACGCCCGAAGCCATCCGGCCGCTATTCGACAAAGCCATCGAGGGCTTCGAGACAGTCTGGCACATGACCAGTTTCCAGACGGTGGGTCTTTCCACCATGCAGAGCCGCGCTTGTGCCGGGCTTGCCGGGGGTACCTTGATCTTTGCCCTGCCGGGTTCGAATGGCGCCTGCAAGGACGGCTGGGACCGCGTCATCCGCTGGCAGCTCGACAGCCGTCATCGCCCCTGCAACCTGGCGGAGTTGATCGCCCGCTTCACGGAAGTCTGATGGCGGGCGAACTCACCCATCTGGATCAGAGCGGCCAGGCGCGGATGGTCGATGTCGGCGGCAAGCCGGTGACCATGCGAGAAGCGCTGGCCGAAGGGCGCGTCCGGATGTCGGCGGAAACACTGAGAAAGGCGCTGGCAGGGGATTCCAAAAAGGGCAGCGTGCGTGCCGCAGCCGAATTCGCCGGAATCATGGCGGCCAAGCGCACCGCGGAATTGATCCCGCTCTGCCACCAGATCGTGCTCAGCAGTGTGACGGTGGAGATCAACGCCGATGAAGCCGCCGGCGCATTGGTGGTGACGGCGCGCGCGAAAACCACGGGACAGACTGGCGTGGAGATGGAAGCATTGATGGCGGTCGCCATCGCCTGTCTCACCATCTACGACATGCTCAAGGCGTCTGATCGCGCCATGGTGATCGACAGTATAACTCTGCTGGAAAAAAGCGGCGGCGCGTCGGGCGATTATCGCGTGCGCTAGAGGGCGAAGG
>CANCMM010000198.1:0-4646 GCA_947379335.1 Alphaproteobacteria bacterium
CCACCGCCGCGAGCGACGGACGGCCGCACATGCACATGTAGCGCGCCAGTTCGGTTTGCAGCATTTCGACGACGCCCTGCACGCCGTCGGCCCCATAAGCCGCCAGGCCCCACATGACAGGCCGGCCAATCAACACGCCTTTCGCACCAAGGGCCAGTGCCTTGAGGATATCCGCGCCGTAGCGGAAACTGCCATCGACCAGCACCGGCACCTGGCCGCCCACCGCCTGAACCACCGGCGCGACCAGCAGCAGCGTGCCGCGCAGCGCCGCCGCATTGCCGCCGCGATAGTTCGACACCACCACGCCCTTGGCGCCGCGGGCGATCGCCTCTCTCGCGTCCTGGGGATGGGTGATGCCCTTCACGATCACGGGCAGATGCGTAGCCTTGATGACCGTGTCGATAGCGGCCCAATCGATATGTGCCGAATCCGGCGTCGTGGGGCCACTGGCGGAGATGCCGGCGTTCACCGTCACGATCACCGCTTTGGCCTTGCTCGCCTGCGCGAGCACGTCTTTCACTTTGGGGCTGTTCGCATAGACCTGCAGCCACAAGGGAGACGTGGTGGCCTGGGCGATCGCCGCCAATGGCATGCTGGCGTCGCTGCTCACCACCATCGCGGCCTTTGCCGCGGAGGCGCCGCGCGCCGTGGCGATTTCGCCCTCGGGGTGAAAGCGCTTCTGGCCGGCCATCGGTCCGACGATGATCGGGGTGAAGTGCTGGTCGCCGAACAGGCTGGTGGTCAGGTCCAGCTCGCGTGTCGGTATGTTCATCCGCGGACGCAGGGTGATGCGGTCGGTAACGGTGCGGTCGCTGCCCGCAGCCGGGGCCATCTTCGCCGCTCCCACGGCCAGGCGCGCCTGGTCCTCATATTCGAACACATTCACCAGGTCCGCGCGCGGCGCCGGAGCGGACGGCGGAAGCGGCTCGCGCAGCGGGACCCCAACGATGGCCTGTGCCGGTTCGGCCGCGAGCAGGCTCGCGCTCACCATGCCGGCGGCCCCGATGACCTTGCGGCGCGACGCCATGGCTACGCCGGTCTTTTCGGCCTTAGCCGGATTGTCGTCTGGCATGATTTCCCCGCCCATTTTGGCTCATTTTATACAGGTCAAAAGCGTGACCTTTCAAATCCTCAAATCCTGTTCCATGCTCGGTCCAACAAGAACACAGGTTGGGGACCTCCATGCGCAAATTCATCATCACCGGCCTTTTGGCCGCGGCCGTCGCCACGTCTGCCCTGGCGCAATCCACGCCCGCGCCCCAGATGGTGCCCAAAGCCGGGCCGGTCACCAAAGGGCCGTACCAGCCCCAGGCTATCCTGCCCGGCGGCATCGTGATGCCGCTGTATCCCGCGGGCTCGCCCTTCCTGAATGCCAAGCGCGTGTCGGAAGCAGAGAAATACACCATGGATCCGCTGGTGGCCGGGCGGGTGTCGCGCATCGTCAGTATCCATAATCCGTCGATCGAAGTGCATTTGGCGGGCGCCAACAACACCGGCACGGCCATCATCCTGGCGCCTGGCGGCGGCCATTCCACCTTGGTGATCGGGCTGGAAGGCGCCGATCCAGTGGCGTACCTCTTCCAGTACGGCATCAACACCATCATCCTGCGCAATCGCCTCCGCAGCGACGGCTATGAGCCCAAGACCGACGGCGTCTATGACTTGCAACAGGCCATCCGCATGGTGCGCGCCCATGCCGCCGAATGGCACATCGATCCGCACAAGATCGGCGCGGTGGGATTTTCGGCCGGCGCGGAGCTGACCATGGCTTCGGCCATCCAGTATCCGGAATTCAACAGCAAGAATGGCGGCGATGCGCTGGGCAGTGTCAGTTCGCGGCCTGATTTCGTCGGTTCGATCTATCCGGGGCCGTCGCTCTTTACCCCGGCCTGGACGACCAAGAACGGCACGCCGCCGATCCCCAAGGACGCGCCGCCCTCTTTCATCGCGGGCGCCGGCTGGCAGGACAAGGTGCATGCGGTGTGGGCGTCGGAATATTTCGCGGCCATGCTGAATGCCGGCATTCCCAATGTGGAGATGCACATCTATGCCCGGGGCACTCACGGCAATGGGTTGCAATATCGCGACTTCACCGGCGAGGGCACCTGGCAGGACCGCTTTGTCCATTGGATGCGGGACCTGGGTTTCTTCAGCAAGTCGGGCGAGGAGACGTTGGCCGCCAAGGATGTCGCCGCTTTCGTGGCCGCGCCGCCGGCCAAGTAGTTCCTGTTCTTTTGCTTCTGACGGCGGCATAACCCGTTCATGAAATGGGATGTCGTCGTCATCGGCGCAGGCGCGGCGGGCATGATGTGCGCCGCCGTTGCGGGCCAACGCGGGAAGAAGGTGCTGGTGCTGGAATCAGCCAAGGCGCCGGGCGAGAAAATCCGCATTTCCGGCGGCGGGCGCTGCAACTTCACCAACCTGGGCGCCTCGCCGGCGCAGTTCCTGTCGGCGAATCTGCACTTCTGCATCTCCGCGCTCAGCCGCTATACCCAGCAGGATTTCATCGCGCTGGTGACGCGCCACCGCATCAGCTGGCATGAAAAGATGCTGGGTCAATTGTTCTGCGACGGCTCGGCGGGGCAGATCATCGACATGCTGCTGGACGAGATGGGACGCGCCGGTGTCCAGCTGCGCCTGAAAGCCAAGGTGCAGTATGTCGAAAAGACACCGGATGGCTTCACCATACAGACCGATGACGGCAGCGTGCTGGAATGCGGCGCGCTGGTGGTCGCCTCGGGCGGCAAGTCCATTCCCAAGATGGGCGCGACCGATTTGGGTTACCGGCTGGCGCAGCAGTTCGATGTGCCGGTGACGGACACGCGGCCGGCCCTGGTGCCGCTGACCTTCAACGAGGAGTTGCTGGACCGGCTGGAGCCGCTGGCTGGTGTGGCGGCGCCGGTGCGCGTGACCTGCGGCAAGACAAGCTTCGATGAAGCCTTGTTGTTCACGCACCGGGGCCTCAGCGGCCCCGCCATTTTGCAGATCTCATCCTATTGGCGCGAAGGCCGGGAGATCGCCGTCAATCTGCTGCCCGGCGCCGATGCGCTGGAAGCGTTGCGCGCGGCGCGCCAGAACAATGGCAAGCAGGCGGCTTCCACGTTCCTCGCCACCCAGTTGCCGCGGCGCCTGGCCAAAGTGATCACCGGGACGGATGACGGCGCGCTTGGCGGTCTGTCCGATGCCAAGCTGAAAGTTCTGGCGGCGCAGATCAACGACTGGCGGATCACGCCGTCGGGCACCGAAGGCTATCGCATCGCGGAAGTCACCCTGGGCGGGGTCGACACCAACGCCCTGGACTCCAAAACCATGCAGGCGCGCAAAGTCCCCGGCCTGTATTTCATCGGCGAAGTGGTGGACGTGACCGGCTGGCTGGGCGGCTACAATTTCCAATGGGCCTGGTCGTCGGGCTGGGTCGCCGGAAACGCAATCTGACAAGCGGTTTGAACTCTGCTTTATTGCCGTCATGACAAAAGAAGAAATCACCGCCTGGGCACTGGCCAATGGCTGGCAGATGATTGACGGCGCGCCCAGCCTGACCAAGCCCGCCAAGCCGCATCCCGCCATTGTGCGGCTGGTGCTGAAGGCCACCGTTGCCAGCGTCGAGATCAAGAAGCCGGCCGGAAAATGGGAAAAAGTGGCCAGCGAGAGCTATTCGAAGATCGAGGCCGATCCCGACACCGGCATGCCCGGCAGCCTGGGTTTTGCCACCATTTCCGGGCTGACCATGCTGATGCAGGACAATAAAGACCGGCAAATGATGGCGCGCATGGGCGGTATGAAGCTCTGATTTCGGGTTTCCCTATCTTTTTTGGGGTTTCGGGATAAAGAGGGGGCGAAAATCCTGCCCTGAAAGTTCCCTTTGACCTTCCCCACCACCCATCCTGCTTTGTCCCGCGCCCTCAGCGAGCGCGACTATAAGGACGCCACGCCCGTGCAGTTGGCGGTGGTGGCCGAGGAAGCGGAGGGCCGCGATCTTCTGGTCTCCGCCCAGACCGGTTCGGGCAAGACCATCGCTTTCGGCCTGGCGCTGGCCGACACGCTTTTGGAAGGCGCCCAGACAATGGGCCCGGCCGGCGATCCGCTGGCGCTGATCATCGCGCCGACGCGCGAACTGGCGATGCAGGTGCAGCGCGAACTGAGCTGGCTTTATCACTATGCCGGGGCGCGCATTGTCTCGTGTGTCGGCGGCATGGATCCGGGCGCGGAGCGGCGCGAACTGGCGCGCGGCGCCCATATCGTGGTGGGCACGCCCGGCCGGTTGCGCGATCACCTGGAACGCCGCGCCTTGAAAGTGTCGTCGCTCAAGGCGGCGGTGCTGGACGAAGCCGACGAGATGCTCGACATGGGCTTTCGCGAGGATCTGCAATTCATCCTGGAAACCACGCCGGCGGAACGGCGCACCTTGCTGTTCTCGGCGACCCTGCCGCGCGGGATCGTCAACCTCGCCAAAAATTACCAGCGTGACGCTTTCCGCATCGCCGCCTCCGGCGCCGAACGCGGCCATGCCGACATCGAATACCGCGCCATCCGCATCGCCCCCAATGAGGTGGAGCTCGCCACCGTCAATGTGCTTCGCTACTTCGAGCCCGGCGCCGCCCTGGTCTTCTGCGCCACCCGCGAAGGGGTGCGGAAGCTGCACGCCA
>CANCMM010000199.1:0-4637 GCA_947379335.1 Alphaproteobacteria bacterium
GGCCTGGCGGCGGCGCTGACCGGCGCGGCCGCATCGATGACTGGCGACCGGGCACGCGCGGAATATGGCTTCCGCCGTGCACGCGACATCATCACCACCGCCGATCCGGCCACTTATCCGCACGACACATATGGCTCGCTGCTGCGCGATCTGTCGGGGGCGCTGGCGCTGGCGGCCGAGAACGGCAAGGCCGATCTGGTGCCGCAGCTGCTGGACAAGGTGAAATCGCTGAACACAAAGATCGAAGACACTACCACCCAGGAAAAGGGCTGGATGCTGCGGGCCGCCTATGCGCTCACTCGCCAGAAGCTGCCGCTCAACATCACCGTCAATGGCGCAACCGCCGCGCCCCGTGACGGCGCGGTGCGGCTGACGCCGACCCTGGCGCAACTGGATGCCGGTGTGACCCTGGCCAACAAGGGCGATGCCGGGGTGTGGCGCTCCACCGCGGCCAGCGGCACGCCCAATGCGGCGCTGCCGGCCACCGCCAACGGCTTCACTTTGTCAAAGAGCGTCTGGACCATGTCGGGCGCGCCGGCCGATGTCGGATCGCTGCACCAGAATGACCGGGTGATCGTGGTGCTGAGCGGCCAAATGCCCAACAATCTCTATCACCAGATGGGCGTGATCGATTTGCTCCCCGCTGGTCTGGAAATCGAGCAGCCGTTGAAGGGCGACGATGCCAAGGCCTATCCCTTTGTCGGTGCCCTGATCGACGCCAACATGCAGGATGCGCGCGATGACCGCTTTGTCGCCGCCTTCGACATCGGCGAGCGCTACCGGCCCGTCAACCGCAAGGGTCCGGAGCCGACGCCGTCCTTCCACGTCGCCTATATCGCGCGTGCCGTGTCGGTGGGTCATTTCGCGCTGCCCGCCGCCTGGGCCGAGGACATGTATGCCCCCGCGATCCGGGCGCGCACATCGATGGGCGAGTTGAACATTTCTCAATGAAGATTGGCGGGCAATGAGCGAAAAGCTGCCGCGCTGGCTTGTCCGGGTCCGCATTGCCGCAGCGGTGGTCGGCCTTGTGACCCTGGCCGATCTGGCCTTTCCGCCGGATATGACCCGGGCGAACACCCTGTCGCCGGAAGTGACGGCCAAGGATGGCACCCTGCTGCGCGCCTTTCTCAGCGCGGACGGCGCTTGGCGCATCAAGACCACATCGGACCAGGTGGGGCCGCGCTATCTCGCCATGCTCATGGCCTATGAGGATAAGCGCTTTGTGCGGCATTGGGGCGTGGACCCACCGGCCATGCTGCGCGCCGCGTTCCAGTTCGCCCATGCCGGCCACATTGTCTCGGGCGGCTCGACCCTGACGATGCAGGTGGCGCGTCTGCTGGAGCCGCACGGTCATGGTGTGGGCGGCAAGCTGATCCAGATGGTGCGTGCCGTGCAGCTGGAGGAGCGTTACTCCAAGGATGAGATCCTGTCGCTTTATCTCACCCTGGCGCCGATGGGCGGCAATCTGGAAGGCGTGCGCGCCGCCTCGCTGTCCTATTTCGGCAAGGAGCCGGCCGCGCTCGATCTGGCGGAAAGCGCGCTGCTTGTGGCGCTGCCCCAGTCGCCGGTGAAGCAACGGCCCGACCGCCATGCCAAGCGCGCCCTGGCCGGCCGCGACAAGGTCCTGCGCCGCATGGTGGAGGAAGACGTGGTGAGCCAGGGCGACGCCGCCACTGCCATGAAGGAAGGCGTGCCCTTTGCCCGCCAGCCCATGCCGATGGGCGCGCCGCATCTGGCGCAGCGATTGGTGCTGAAAGAAAAGTCATCGCGCATCGTCACGACGTTGGATGCGAACATCCAGGGCGCCGCCGAACGGCTGGCGAAGCAGGAACGCGCCTATTACGACGATGGCGCCGACATCTCTCTGGTGGTGGTCGAGAACAAAAGCCGCAACATCGTCGCCTATGTTGGCGGCACCGACTATTGGGGCAAGTCGGGGCAGGTGGATCTGGCGGCGCGGGCCCGCTCGCCGGGTTCGGCGCTGAAGCCTTTTATCTATGGCCTGGCGTTCGACGCCCTTGTCCTGCATCCCGCCAGCCGGATGGAGGATGCGCCCACCACCTTCGGCGACTACGCGCCCAAGGATTTCGACGGCCAGTTCCAGGGCGCGGTGACGGCGCGCGATGCGCTGCAGATGTCGCTGAACATTCCGGCCGTGATGGTGCTGGACCGGGTCGGGCCGCTGGCTTTCACCTTGTCGTTACAGAATGCCGGCGCGCATCTGGCGTTCCCCACCCGCGATGCGCCCAGTCTGCCGGTGGCGCTGGGCGGTCTGGGCATCTCGCTGTCCGACATCGCCATGCTTTATGCCGGCATCGCCGAAGGCGGCACGGCACAGGGCTTGCGCGTGATCAAAGACACGCCCGATGCGCCGACGCACCGGCTGTTCGGGCCCGTGGCGGCCTGGTACCTGCGCGAAGTGCTGGACGGCGTCGCCTTGCCCGATGGCTGGGCGATGGGGCAGGGGCTTTTGAAAAAGCGCACCATCGGCTTCAAGACCGGCACTTCTTACGGCTTCCGCGATGCCTGGGCGGTGGGGTTTTCCAATGATTACACCGTGGCGGTGTGGGTGGGCCGCGCCGACGGCACGCCGCGTCCCGGCCATGTCGGGCGCGAAGCCGGTGCGCCGGTGCTGCTGAAGATGTTCGGACTGTTGCCGCCTGATCGCCTCCCCAGCCCATCGGTGCCAACGGGCGCGCTGATCGTGCGCGGCACCGATGAGTTGCCGCCCAACCTGCGCAACTTCACCCGCGAAGCCGTGCCCGCGCCGCAAGCGCAGATCGTCGAACTGCCGCCGCCCGCCATCGCTTTTCCGCCCAATGGCGCGGTGGTGCCGTTGCCCGACGCAAAATCAAAAGATGCGGCGCTGCAATTGAAAGCCGATGGCGGCCGCGCGCCCCTGACCTGGCTGGTCAATGGCGCGCCCTTGGGCAGCTTCGACCGCTTCGCACCGGCGCTCTACACACCGCAAGGCGAAGGCTTGGCGCGGGTGACGGTGGTGGATGCCGATGGCCGCAGCGACACCAGCCAGATTCGCTTCAAGAAAATCCGCTAGCGGTTTATTGTTTTTCCAGCCCGTCCAGCAGCGCCGCGGTGGGAAAGCCGTCGGCGGCCAGGCCGTGGCTTTTCTGGTACTGGCGCAAGGCGCTGCGGGTCTTACGGCCCAGCACGCCGTCTGGTGTGCCGCAATCAAAACCGGCCTTGTTCAAATCCGCCTGGAAGCTGATGCGTTCATTGCGCGACAGGGCGCGCTCGCCGCGCGGCCAGGCATGCTTCACGCCATCGCCGCCGGCCATGCGGTCGGCCAGCAGCGCCACGGCCAGGGCATAGCTGGCGGCATCATTGTATTTCAGGATTACGCTGAAATTGGGAAACAGCAGGAAGGCCGGACCATGTGCACCGGCCGGCAAATAGATCGCCGCGTTGTCACCGTTATTGGAGAGCGCCGCGCCGCCCGCCGTCCTGACGCCGCGCGCCCGCCATTCGCTGAGCGGCTTCTGGGTGTCGGTGTCGGCATCTTCATAGGCAAAGCCCACGGGCAGTTTCACTTCAAAGCCCCAGGGCTGACCCTTCTGCCAACCCTGATCGGCCAGCAGCCGCGCCGAGGACGCCAGCGCATCGGGCGCCGATCGCCACAAATCGATCTGACCATCGCCATCGCCATCGGCGGCATATTTCAGGAAGGTGGTGGGTGTGAACTGGGTCTGGCCGAACGCGCCGGCCCAGCTCGCCGTCATTTCGCTCAAGGGATAATGCTGCTGCTGGTAAATCTTCAGTGCCGCGAAGAATTCCGGCCCGGCGTAATCGGCGCGCGGCCCGTCATAGGCCAATGTCGCCAGCGCCGCGAAAAGATTCATGCTGCCATTGTCGGCGCCGTAGTCGGTCTCCATGCCCCATACCGAGACCAAAATTTCCTTCGGCACACCGCTGGAGGCTTCGATCCGCGCCAGCACATCGCCATAGCGCGCCAGCATCAGCTGGGCGTCCTTCACCCGCCGCACCGACACCGCCGAATCCAGATAGGCCCAGACCGGCTTGGAGAATTCCGGCTGATTGGCGTTCATCGCGGCGATACTGGCAATGGGCCGCAGGCCCGCCGTGGCGCTGTCGAAACTAACCGCCGTGATGCCTTGGCCCAGGGCGGTGATGCGGGCTTGTTCCAGGAAAGCGTCGAACTTGGGATCGCCGGATGTGAGCTTGGCCGGGAGCGGGGCGATAGGGATGGAAACGGCGGGCGGAACCGGTGGTGTAGGCTTGGGCGCGGTGGTAGCGCAGGCCACCGCCACCAAGGTGCCGCACAGGGCAGCCAGCCGCTGCAGGCCAGTCAGGGGACGGTATCGGCGCGTCATACCCACAGGCTATACTGATTTGGGGCGATTTTTGGCGGAAAACCGCCTTTTTCAACCCGATTTGCCGGGTTGACAGGGGTGGGGGCGTTGCATAGTTTCCGCGCCTCTCGCGGAAGACGGCCTTTTGGGCCGGTTTGGTTCGAAAAAGGCAGTGTCATGAAGGTTCGCAACTCCCTCCGGTCGCTCAAGAAGCGTGACAAGGACTGCCGCGTCATCCGCCGCAAGGGTCGCGTCTACGTGATCAACAAGAAGAATCCGCGGTTCAAAGCCCGCCAGGGTTAAGCGATA
>CANCMM010000200.1:0-4632 GCA_947379335.1 Alphaproteobacteria bacterium
CGGCTTTCCTGGTGGCTGTAGAAAGCATTCCAGTCCAGAGCGGCCCACTTGCCGGTCAGACCCGTTGTCAAACTCAGATTCCGGTCGATGCCCTTGGTTTCATAGACGTCGTGCGCGCGGCTGGCATGCTGCCCGTCAACGATATTGACATAATGAGCCGCACTGAAGACCGGCGTATTGGCGGCAACCGTCGGCCCAGTCACGAGCGGGAGGCCCTGAGTAGTGTTGGGAGAGAAAGGAACTGGCGCTTTAACGAAATTGCCCGCTGCGGTGGCCGCCGCCGTCAGGCGGGTCTGGGCGTCCTGGCTCAGATAGGGATTGTTGGTGAAAAAGGTGTTGGGCCGGGAACCGGCCGAGCTGACCGCCAGCGGGGTCCAGGTGGAGTAATCGGCCGACTCCGACCAGCTGGCCTGGATATAGGCATTCGTGGTCGGGGTGATGTCATAGCTGAAGCGGTTGAAGAACTCGGCATTGCGCTGCCGGGATTGAAAGGTTGTGTCGACAGGGCTCGCATAGCCGCCGTCGCCGCCCTGCTCCAGGCCCGCCGTCGTGGTGGGAATGCCGTGGGTCATCGGGACGAGCTGGCCGGCGGAGCCGAAAGTGTAAGCGGTCAGGGCGCAGCTGGCGCCGCAGTTGATCGTGCCGGTCAACGACTGATTGAAAAGATGGCCATAGGGCACGTCGACAAACGGCGCCGCGGCGGTGCCGGCACCGGCCTCGACCCAACTGTTGTTCTGGTAGCCGTAAGGGCGTGCGGCGATCGGAACCATGTCCTGCTGGAAAACACGCGCGGACAATTCATAGTGACCGCGACCGCCGAAAAGTTCGGTGCCCCAGGCAAGTCCGATTTTCTCTTCCGCGGCATCGCCATATTTCGAGATGCCGGCATTGAAATCATACTTGAAGCCGTTGAAATTCTTGTCCAGGACGAAATTGACCACGCCGGCCACGGCATCGGAGCCGTAAACCGCCGAGGCGCCGCCGGTCACCACGTCGACCCGGCTCACCAGCATCTGGGGCAGCGCGTCCACATCCACCGTGCCATTCTGGTTCGACGGCGCCACGCGTTGGCCGTCCAGCAACACCAGGGTGCGGGACACGCCGAGGTTTCGCAGGTTCAGTGTATTGCCGCCATTGTTGGTGGAACCATTGCCCTGGGTACGCGGCGTGGCGCCGCCGATGAAATCGGGCAGCTTGATCAAGGCGTCGGGGATGTTGGTGGGCGTGGTCGCCGACAGCTGCTCGGCTGTCACGACGGTCAGCGGCGTGGGCGACAGGGTACTGTCGGAAATAACGCGCGAGCCGGTCACGGTGACCGCTTCCACATTGTTGTTCGCCTGCTGCTGGGCGCGGGCGCCGACAGTCAGAGCCAACACGCTGGCAGCACACATCAGCGCGAACTTGTTCACATTCCTGGCACTCATCGGATCCCCCGGGATTTTGTTTGTTACTCAAACCAATAGAGAAAATTGGCAGCGCTGCCAAGACAAAATGACAGCGCTACCATTTTCCCTGCAATTTCGGCAGAGAACCCATAACCTGTTGTTTTTATGACATTTTCCGGAGCCCGAGCCGCGAAAATCCTGTTGGCGCTACCAAAAAAACCCCGATGGGCTAACAGCGCGGGAATTTTACAACACCAGTGGTCAAGGGACTTGGGTGCGCTCAGGTCGTTGCGCCCACCACGAGCTCAAACCCGACATCAACAATGGTCGACGGACCACCCGAAAGCAGAAGATTGGCCCCCACCTTGCCCATGGCGATCCGCGGCGTGCGGATTGTCGAGAGTGGTTGAGGAGTCAGCCGGGTGATTTCGAGCCCGTTATAACCGAACAAGGCCAGATCGCGGGGAACCGAGATGTCGTGCTCCAGGCAGTGGAAGTAGCCACCAAGCGCCAGATCATCGTTTGAGAAATAGATCGCGTCCAACCCAGACTGCCGCTTTAGCAACCGCGCCAACCCGACCCGCCCGGCCTCAACCGAGGAGGCCATGCTGGGATGAAACTCCTGATCAACGAAGTTCAGACCATTTTCATGCAACACAGCGCGAAAGCCTTCCAGCCTTTTCCCCGCCCGGATGTCGACCCTGATGTCGTGACCGACATAGCCGATATGCCTGTAGTTGTGTGCCAAAAGATGCTCGGCGCTTTTGCGGCCCGCCATGCGTTGCGATGACCCCACGACGATATCGATGCCCTCCCCGTCTACATCGAGAAGCTCGACCACCCGCACGCCACACCCCTTGAGCATCGCCCGCGCGCGATCTGTATGTTCAAGCCCTGCCACCAAGATACCTGAAGGCCGCCAGCTGAGGATCGACTCTATAAGAGCTTCCTCGCGCAGTGCATCATAGTTCGAAACCCCGATCACCGGCTGGAATCCGGCGGCCTCTAGAACCGCGTTCACTCCGGCAAGAACCTCCGGCACCACGGTGTTGCCGACCGAGGGGACGACGATGCCGATCAACTTGGATGACATCGACGCCAAGGTGCCGGCGATCCGGTTGGGCACATAATTCAGATCGGCGGCGGCTTCGAGGATCTTGCCGCGTGCAGACTCCGAAACTGACCCCTGATTGCGCAGCACGCGTGAGACGGTGCTTTCGCCAACACCAGCCCGCCGGGCGACATCGGTGATGGTAACAACCCTGGCGCGGTCACCGCTTGCAGCCGACGCAGCCCGGAAAGACTGCGCAGGATCTGCTGCGGCCGCTGGACCCTTTTTGCCTTTTGGGCTGCGGGGTGGGGACAAGGCGGTGCTTCCCTTTTTTCGCCCGGGCTTTTTCATCACGCGTCGCGTCGTTTGGTTTGATAGCGAGCGTAGTGAAACATTCCGTCAGAATAGTACAAAATTCGCTCCGCCAACAGACCGAACAGGGCGATGTGCATCGCTACATGCGGCGAACATGATAGGTGATGCCCGGTTCGTCCTTGACCTTGAGGACAAATTTGTCAGAGGCGCTGACAATGGTGACCAGATAAGTCTCCGCGGGCCTGTTCCATTTGGCAAATACAAGATCGGATTCTTCCTGGCGATAGGTCTGGCCGTTCTTCAAAACCACCGTGAAAGTCCCGTTCCGCGCAAATTTGTAGGATTCCATCGGCACGTTGCTGGCAAAAGGCTTGGACGAGCCTAAAACTTCGGCGATGAAGCCGCGCGATTTCTGCGGCGGCGCATACCGGCTGGTTTCGGAACTGGAATAGGCCGCCCCGGGCGGGGGTACCAGCTTGGTCTGGACAGGCGGCGCCGGGGCAAGTCCCAAAATCGCGCGCATGGGCTGGGCGGAACCGTAGAAACAATCAAGCCAAATGCGATTTTCCGCGATTCCAGCGCAGCGGGCAGCACCGGACATGACCTCATCCCGCGTGGGCTCGGCAACCGCGCCCTGCGTCAGAAGCACAAGCCCAACCAGAAGAAATCTGAACCGCATGACCAGACCCCACAAATGCCGCGGCCCTTTTGGTAAGCCATGTCACGCCGCCAGACAACGGGCGCCCGGGTGCGGTAAGCCGATGATCGCCCGGCCGACGCGGCCGCGCGCCCGTTGCCATCGGGCCGGGGTCCTGAAACATTATCGCTGCAACCTGCCGGGGCCCGCGAGAGCAAGATGCCAGACCCAGAACCCAAAATCCGCAAGTCGTTGATCTCGGGCCGAGAGCTTTTCGTTTGCGACAACCTGATTGACCAAATGATGGTGCAACAGGTCGGCAACCTCGCACGAACCTTGCCTTATTTCAGGAAGGAAAAAAGCCGGCCTGGAGTACCCGGCCTTGCCGCGGTGTCCGAGATACCGGCGGAGCGAATTGCGGTCGACCCTTTTCTCAACAGCTTGAGACAGGCAGTCGAAAGATTGCTGCCGGACGAACGATTTTCCGACCAGCGGGCCTATGTCAATTGCAGTGTCTATGGCGACAGTTACTATCTGCACCGTGATAGCGACCCTGGCGAGCAGCATGTCACGGCGCTCTATTATGCGAATCTTGAATGGCAGGCCGACTGGGGCGGTGAAACCATCTATTACAATGATGAAGAGGACGCTGAACTTGCGATTACGCCGCGACCGGGCCGGCTGGTTATCGCACGCGGCGCGATATTGCACCGAGGCAATGTGCCTTCACGCTCTTGCTACGAGGAACGCTATACACTTGCCTACAAGCTGAATTCTCTGGGTGTTTCATCCCCTTCTACGCCGTGAGAGCAGGACAGGAATTCAATGTCCGGCAGGCAACGCGAAGGCGACCACATCGTCTGCACTGGCCGGCACCCCTGCATTGTTGCCGCCGGTGGCGACAACCGCGATGTATTGGCGCCCGTCTTTTCCGCGGTAACTGACCGGGCCGGTTGGCGCCGTTGCCGGCAACTTGACCTCCCACAAAAGCTTGCCCGTCATCGTTTCAAAGGCGCGAAACCGGCTATCGTCTGTTGCACCGATAAAGGCCACCCCCCCGCCCGTGACCATGGGATTACCGAGATTGATGCGGCCGGTATTGCGCTGATCGGCGGGCAACTCGTCGCTGATACCCAGCGGCACCTGCCATTTGATCTGGCCGGTGTTGACGTCCACCCCGCTGAATTGCCCCCAGGGCGGTGCGTTGCAGGGTTGCCGCGTCTTCGGATTCCAGAAATAGAGAT
>CANCMM010000201.1:0-4615 GCA_947379335.1 Alphaproteobacteria bacterium
CCGACGGCTGCAGGTCCAGCGGCCCCAGCGATATCCAGCGCTGGGCGCCCAGGCCGACATGGCCCACTACGTCCACCGCCACCAGCAGGAGCAGCGCAAAACCGTAGGCCGGGTACGCGAGCGACATCCACACCCTTATGTCGATCATCGCCGCGGCCAGCAGCACGATCAGGCCCAGGGTGAAATGGCCTATCTGGCGCAAGGCCCAGGGCTGGAAATGCGCGTTGGCCACCGAATAGAGCATGGCGATGCCGGCCATGCCGATCATGCAAATGATCAGCACCAGGCCCCAATTCACTTCCAGCAGCTTGTCGGCGAAGGACAGAGTGCGCTTGGCGGCGGCATAGGGACGAAGCGCCATCAGCCACCCGCCTTCACCGGCTGGGGCGGTACGGGCTGGACGGCGCCCTGCACCCGGGGCGGGGCGGCGCTGGCGGAATTGGTCACCGGCCAGGCGGCGGGCATCCGCGAGGGATCGCGCTGCTGGCAGAGCAGAAGCACGTCGCGGGCGCTGGCGACATGGGGATGGGCTTGCGTCGAGCCATGCTCGATGATGCTGACAATGGCGTATTTGGGATCGGTCACCGGCGCATAGCCGATGAACAAGGCATGGTCGCGCAGTTTCCAGTCCAGGGCGCTGTTCTTGGTAATGCCGCGCGCATGTTCCTCCTGGGAATAAGCGCGGACCTGGGCGGTGCCGGTCTTGCCCGCCATCTCAAAGCCAGGCTCGGTGATGCGCCAATTATAGGCGGTACCGCCGCCTTCATTCATCACCCGGTTCATGCCGCTGCGCACCCGCGCCAGCGCCTCGTCGCTGACATCCAGCTTGGCGATCTCGGGCCGCGGCACCGGCTTGCCGCCCACCGAATGGACGATGCGCGGGCTGACCGCCTTGCCGCTGGCCAGCCGCGCGGCCTGCTGCACCAGCTGCAGCGGCGTGGCGGTCACATAGCCCTGGCCGATGGCGACGCTGAGGGTATCGCCCTGCTGCCAGGGCTGCTTGTAAGTCTTCTGCTTCCACTCGCTCGACGGCATCAATCCGGAATGTTCACCCGGCAGCTCGATGCCCGTGGGCGCGCCCAGGCCCAGCTTGCGCGCGGCCTGATGAATCCTGTCGATGCCGACGCGGCGCGCGGTTTCATAAAAGAACACGTCGCAGGAATTCTTGATGGCGCCTTCGACATCGAGCGCGCCATGACCATGATGATAGGTCGTCCAGGCCCAGCAGTTGAAGGTATGATTGCCGACCGTGATGCGGCCATTGCAGGTGACGCGATAATCCGGCGTGGCGATGCCGGCCTCGATGGCGGCCAGCGCCACCGCGGGCTTGAAGGTCGAGCCCGGCGGATAGATGCCGCTGGTCACCTTGTTGAGCAGCGGCTTGTGATCGCTGGTGGTGAGGTCCTGCCATTGCTGGTTCGACAGGCCGACATTGAACAGGTTGGGGTCAAAGCCGGGGGTGGAGGACAGGGCGATGACGTCGCCATTGTTCACATCCATCACCACCATGGCGGCGCTCTCATCGCCCAGCTTCTGGTCGGCCAGCGCCTGCACTTCGTGATCGAGCGTCAGGTAAATTTCTTCGCCCGGCTCGCCGGCATCCTTGCCCAGCTCGCGGATGATGCGGCCATAGGCGTTGACTTCCACGCGGGAAGCGCCGGCGCGGCCGCGGATTTCCTTGTCGAACGCCTTTTCGATGCCGCGCTTGCCGATGCGCATGCCCGGCAGGCTCATCAGCGGATCATCGTCATGATCGATGTCCTGCGGCGATACCGAGGCGACATAGCCCAGGATATGCACCATCTCCTTGCCGTAAGGGTAATCGCGGGTCTCGCCGACATCGCACTGCACGCCCGGCAGATATGGCAGGTGAAGATTGACACGGGAGAATTCGTCCCAGGTCAGGTTCTCGGCCACCGGCACCGGCACGAACTTCTTGTTCATGGCGATGTCGTGCTGGATTTTCTTTTTCTGCTGGTCGCTCAGCACGATCACCTTGCCGATCGTGTCCAGCGCTTGCGCCACGCCCTCGGTGGCCTGTTCGCTGACCAGCAGCACGCGGTAATTGCGCCGGCTGTTGGCCAGCTCCACCCCAAAACGGTCCATGATGCGCCCGCGCGGCGGCGCGATCAGGCGTTGGGAGACGCGGTTGTCCTCGGCCTCGACCATGTACTGGTCGCCGTCGCGGATCTGCAGCTGGTAGAGGCGCCCCGCCAGCACCGCGAACACCGCCGTCATGCCGGCGCCCATGCCCACCGAGCGGCGGGTGAAGGTGGTGTAGCGGCTTTTGTCCTTCTTATCGAACAGCGGCATCAGATGTCGCCTCGCGATGCGCCGACCAGTCTATGATGCAGCCAGCCTGCCACCAAGGCGGTAGGGGCATAGAACAGGACCGTCATCGCCAGCTCGCCGATGATGGGCGCCAGCGGCGGCAGGTGAGCGCCGGGAGTGAGGAACGCCAGGAACGCCACGATGGTCCAGGCCATAGCGCAGGCAAAGGCGCTGGCCGCGGCAAAGCCCAACACGGCCACCAGCCCCGAAAGGCCGGCAAAGCTGTCTCGCTGGCGCGCCACCAGGGCATAGGTCAGCACGAATGACAGGGTCCAGACACCCGGCGGGCCGCCCGACATCACGTCTTCGCTGAACCCGATGGCCAACGCCACGGCCGGGGTCATCAGGTCGGGTCTGACAAGGCACCAGAAATAGACCGGCACCAGCGCCAGCAGCGGCGAAGGCACCAATCCGCCCAGGATGGAAATGGGAATGTTGGCGATGAAGACGCAGGTGAGGCCGAACAGCAGCGGCACCAGCGCGACCAGAACGCGAAAACGGGGGGCTGAACTGGCGCGTTCCAGGCTGGCCACGATCAGCGCTCCATGACTTCGGCCGGCGCGGCCGGATCGGCCGGTGTCACGACAGGCTTGGGCTTGGGCGGGACCGGCGCGGCAGCGACCGGCGCCGGGGCGGGCGGCGGCTGCAGGACTTGCGGCTTCAGGCCGGCGGCCTCCACCGGCAACTGCGCGGTGGCGGGCGGGGTTTCCGGCGGCTTGGAGAAGTTCAGGATCTCGACATCCTGGCTGGCGCCGGGATCGGCCAGCAGCGCCACGTGCCAACCGCCGCTGCCATCGCTGACCACCGTGCCGATAGGCAGGCCGGAGGGCAGCAAGCCACCGTCGCCCGAACTGGTGACCTGGTCGCCGTCATGCAGCGTGACGGTGTGGGACACCATGTCGATGGTGGGATAGGCGCTGTTGTCGCCCGTCATCATCCCCTGGATGTTGCCGCTGTTGCCCGCCGAGGCGGAGATGGTGACGGGGATGCGGCTGTTGAGGTCGGTCAGCAGGATCACCCAGCTGGTGCGACTGCCGGTCAGATAGATGCGCCCGATCATGCCGCGGGCATCCACCACCGCCTGGCCCGGCAGGGCATGGTGTTCACGCCCGGCATCCAAAATCATGGTCTGCAGAAAGGGGCGGTTGGCGCGGCCGATCACCCGCGCCAGCACGGCATTCATCTGGGGATCAGGCACGGCATGCAACAGGGTCTGGTAACGCCCAACCCGTCCCTGCAGCACGATGGCCACGTTGCGCCACTGGCGCAGGCGGGCATTTTCTTCCTTGAGCTTCAGGTTCTGCTGGTAGACCGAGAAAATCTCGGTGACCGAGCCCATCCAGCGGTCGAAACCGGCAACGGGCGCGCGCACAGTTTGCAGTAAAGGCGCCAGCATGTCGGTGACATGGACGCGGGCCTTGTCGAGCAGCCCGCTCTGGGCCTTGCCCAGCAGCACCAGGACGACCGCAAGCGCGATGACGATGACCAGCGGAAGCTGGGCATTGCTCTTGCGGGCGATCTTCCAGGCGTTTGCCATGGTAACGCGGCCCCTGCCCGCGCGGGTTTAGAAAGCGGTGGAAAGGACGTGGCGCATGCCCTTGCTGTTTTCCAGCACCCGGCCCGTGCCCAGCGCCACGCAGGACAGAGGATCATCGGCGATGGAAACCGGCAGACCCGTCTCGTCGCGCAGCACCTGGTCAAGATTGGCCAGCAGCGAGCCGCCGCCGGTCAGGACAATGCCCTTGTCCACGATGTCGGCCGCCAGTTCGGGCGGGGTGGCTTCCAGCGCCACCTTCACCGCTTCGACGATCGCGCCCACCGGTTCGGCCAGGGCTTCGGCGATGTGCCGCTGGGTGATGGTGATTTCCTTCGGCACGCCGTTCAGCAGGTCGCGGCCCTTGATCTCCATGGTTATGCCGTTGCCGTCCATGGGCAGAGCGGCGGAACCGATTTCCTTCTTGATGCGCTCGCTTGAGGCTTCGCCGATCAGCAGGTTCTGGTGGCGGCGGATATAGGCAATGATGGCTTCGTCCATCTTGTCGCCGCCCACGCGCACGCTGCGCGAATAGACGATACCGCCCAGGGACAGCACCGCCACTTCGGTGGTGCCGCCGCCGATGTCCACGACCATCGAGCCGGTGGGTTCGGAGACCGGAAGACCGGCGCCGATGGCGGCGGCCATGGGTTCCTCGATCAGGAAGACGCGGCGGGCGCCGGCCGACAAGGCCGATTCCTGGATGGCGCGGCGTTCCACGGCGGTGGAGCCGGACGGCACGCAGACGAT
>CANCMM010000202.1:0-4602 GCA_947379335.1 Alphaproteobacteria bacterium
GTGCTCGACCTGGACGTTACCAAGTCCACCAACGGCACCCTCTCGGCCAGCACGGTTTTGACCAGCGCGCAGGCGACCGCGCTGCGCACCGGAAAGCTCTACATCCAGATCAACAGTGAGAAGGCCCCGCCCGGCTATGAATGGGGCCCCAAGGGTACCTTGTGGGGCTGGATTTTCCCTGCCCATGAAACCGTGGGCCAAAACGTGCCGCAACAAGACCACTGGTTCATTCCCCAACTCGACACGCCGTCGCGCTAAGCAGAGAGACTGAAGATGAAGAAGATCGGCACTCTGTTGGGCGCGGCTGTCTTGAGCCTTGGCGCCGTCGCGGCGTTTGGGCAGCAGGGACGCACTGGTCCTTTTACTGCGGCGCAGATGAACGACGGCCGCACCGCCTATGGCGCCAACTGCGCCATGTGCCACCAGGCCAACATGAGCGGCGGCAACGACGCGCTGCCGCTGGCCGGCAAGGCTTTCATGGGCGCCTGGAGCAAGCGCACCACCGCCGACCTCTACAACAAGATTCACAGCTCGATGCCGCTGGGCCGTGGCGGCAGCCTGAGCGAGAAGCAGTACACCGACATCACCGCCTATATCCTGCATGGCAACGGCGCCAATCCCGGCAGCACCGCCCTCACGCCCACCACCGCCGTCAATATCGCCAGCTTCGCCACCGGACTGGTGCCGCCGGACGTGATGCGCGGCGGCGTTGGTCGTCCGCCCGTCGCCACCGTGGCGCCGATCAAGCTGGGCCAGATCGTCGAAGGCACCGTCCAGAATTACGCGCCGGTGACGGATGCGATGCTGCGCAATCCGTCCGAGAATGACTGGCTGATGTTCCGCCGCAATTACCAGGGCTGGAGCGACACCCCGCTCAAGCAGGTCAACACCGAAAATGTGTCGAACCTGCAGCTGAAATGGACCTGGATGTTGCCCGAAGGCGGCACCACCGAGATCACGCCCATCGTGCACAACGGTGTCATGTACATCTCGGGCAGCAGCAACACGGTCCAGGCGCTGAACGCCAAGACCGGCGAGATGATCTGGGAAAACCGCCTGGGTCCGGCCGTGACGCATCACGGCCCTGGCGACTCCACGGTGGAGACGCGCAGCCTGGCCCTGTATGGCAACAACGTTTATGTCGCCACGCCCCAGGCGGTGATCTACGCGCTGGACGCGCGCACCGGCAAGACGGTGTGGAAGACCAACCAGGTCGACAATCCGGCAGTGAAGGGCAACAACACCGGCGGTGTGATGGCCATCAAGGGCAAGATTCTCACCGGCCTCAATCACTGCGGCAGCGCCGGTGGTCCCGATCACTGCCAGATCACCGCCTTGGACGCCGAGACCGGCAAGGTGGTGTGGCGCTTCCTGACCACCGCGCTGAAGGGCCAGCCCGGCGGCGACAGCTGGGGCGGCATGGCGGACAATGACCGCCAGGGCGCCGATACCTGGATCGCCGGCACCTATGATCCGGAACTGAACACGACCTATTGGGGCACGGCCCAGGCCAAGCCGTGGCGGCGCGATCTGCGCGGCTCGGGCGCGGGCGCGACCGATTATGCGAACTCGACTGTGGCGCTGGATCCCGACACCGGCAAACTGAAATGGTGGTTCAACCACGCCCCGGGTGAATCGCTGGACCTGGACGAAGTGTTCGAACGCGTGCTGATCGATCACGGCCCGCAGAAGACGCTGATGACCATCGGCAAGGCCGGCATCCTGTGGAAGCTGGACCGCGACACCGGCAAGTTCATCGCCGCCAAGGAGACGGTGTTCCAGAACGTCTTCACCGGCATCGACAAGAACGGCAAGCCGTCCTACCGCAAGGACATCATCGACCAGAAGGTGGACCAGTGGCTGTCATCCTGCCCGGGCCCGGAAGGCGGCCATGACTGGCAGGCCACCAGCTACAACCAGGCCAACGACACCATCATCCTGCCCCTGTCGCAGAGCTGCGTGATGATGCTGGGCAACGGTTCGCAGGCGTATTTCGAGATGCCCGGCAGCGACGGAAACATGGGCCGGCTGTCGGCCTATCGCACCGCCGACATGAAGCCGCTCTGGTCGTTCCAGCAGCGCGCGCCGTTCCTGACCGGCGTTCTGTCCACCGCGGGCGGCGTCGCTTTCGTGGGTGACTTCGATCGCGTGTTCCGCGCGGTGGACGTCAAGACCGGCAAGACCTTGTGGACGTCGCGCCTGGGCACCACGGTGAAAGGCTATCCCGTCAGCTTCAGCGTCGACGGCAAGCAGTATATCGCCGTCACCACCGGCCTTGGCGGCGGCAGCCCGGAGGCGAAACCCTCCACCATGCTGACCGAAGTGCATCGTCCGCTGTACGGCCAGGCGGTCTATGTCTTCGCCCTGCCGGATGCACCGAAATAGGAATGGCAAAGGCGCGACCGCATAAGGAGTTTGAGCCCGATGTCGTGATCGTGGGATCCGGCGCAGGCGGCGGCATGGCCGCTTATGTCCTGACCCGCGCCGGCATCAAGACATTGGTGCTGGAAGCGGGGCGCGACTATGACCCGATGTCCGACAGCGCCATGCTGAAGTGGAACCACGAAGCGCCGCTGCGCGGCGCGCCGACCCCGGAAAAGGATTTCGGCTATTACGACGCCACCGTGAATGGCGGCTGGAGCGTGCCGGGCGAGCCCTATACCAGCGCGCCCGGTTCGGTGTTCCGCTGGTGGCGCTCGCGCATGCTGGGCGGGCGCACCAATCATTGGGGCCGTCATTCGCCGCGCTTTGGCCCATATGATTTCAAGCCTTTCAGCCGCGACGGGTTGGGCATGGATTGGCCCATCTCCTCTGCCGAGGTCGCGCCCTGGTATGACCGCACCGAAAAACTGATCGGCGTCATCGGCACCAATGTCGGGCTGGAGAACCATCCGGACTCGTCCCCCGGTGTGCTGCTGCCGTCGCCCAAGCCCCGCGCCACCGAATTGATGATCCAGGCGGCGGCCAACGATCTGGGTATCCCATGCGTGCCGTCCCGCTATGCGGTGCTGTCACGCGCCATCGATCATCCCCATGCGCCGCGCGAAGCTTGTTTCAATGCCTCGTCCTGCGGCCGCGGCTGCGGTATCGGGGCGGCGTTCCAGACCACCACCTCGCTGCTGCCCATGGCGATGGGCACCGGCAAGCTGCGCATCACCACCAACGCCACCGTCAGCCGCGTCCTGACCGACGAGCGCGGCAAGGCGAGGGGCGTCGAATATTTCGACAATGACGGCGTTTCGCACTTTGTGAAAGCGCGCGTCGTGGTACTGGCGGCCAGCGCCTGCGACACCGCCAAGATATTGCTCAATTCCAAGGACGGCGGTCTGGCCAATTCCAGCGGCGAAGTGGGCAAGAACGTGCTCGACACCACCGGCACCAATGTCGCGGGCCATATCCCCGCCCTGGAAGGGCGTCCGCGCTACAACGAAGACGGCATGGATGTGGCCCATCTCTACATCCCATTCTGGCTCTACAAGGAACAGGCGGCGGGCAAGCTGGATTTCCCGCGCGGCTATCACTACGAGATCGGCGGGCGCTTCGGCATGCCGGGGGCAGGGCTGGGCCTGGGCAACATGGAAGACGGCTACGGCCTGCCCTTGAAGGAAGGTGCGCGGCGCTATTACGGCGCCCAGCTGTCCTACACCGTGCGCGGCGAGATGATCCCCAACAAGGATTCCTATTGCGAACTGGATCCGGTGGTGAAGGACAAGTACGGCATGCCCGTGCTGCGCTTCCACTGGAAATGGTCGCAGCACGAGATTCGCCAGATCGCCCACGGCATCAAGACCGCCAAGGACATGATCCACCGGCTGGGCGGCACCGTCACCACACCGGACTTGCCGCCGGAACGGGCGATTTCCGACGGCGGCTTCATCATCCATGAACTGGGCACCACCCGCATGGGGGACAAGGCCGGCAATTCGGTCACCGACGGTTTCGGCAAGAGTTGGGATATCGAGAATCTGGTGATCACGGACGGCAGCGTCTTCACCTCCAACGCCCACAAGAACCCGACCCTGACCATTCTGGCGCTGGCAATGCGCAGCTCCGCCCATCTGGCGGCGCGTATGAAGAAGGGGGAGACATGAGCGAGATTTCCCGCCGCGTTACCCTGGCCTGGTTCGCCGCCGCCTCCACCGGCCCGCTGGTGCTGGAAGGCTGCGCCGCGCCCGCAGCCATGCCGCCGGCACCGCCGCCGCCCGCAACGCCCGTTTCGCTGTGGAAAGAACTGACACCGGCGCCGATCACCGCGCCGGGCTATGGCTATGATCCCAATCTCAACAAGCCGGTTATTCCCTGGCCGCTCACGTTGGAGCCGCAGCAGCGTGAAGTGTTGCGTATCGCCGCCGACATGATGCTGCCGGCCGACGCCCATTCGCCGTCCGGCTCGGCGCTGCACCTGGATGCCTTCCTGGATGAATGGGTCAGTGCGCCTTATCCTTTGCAGCGGGCGGACCGCCGCCTGGTCCTGTCGGGCCTGGCCTGGCTGGATGCGGAAGCGATGGCGCGCTTCAATGCCGACTTCCAGCACATCAACGACGACCAGCGGAAGACGATTTTCGACCTGGTGGCCTGGAAGGGCAAGGTGGGGCCAGGATA
>CANCMM010000203.1:0-4552 GCA_947379335.1 Alphaproteobacteria bacterium
TTGGGGGCACCATTGGTTTGGCGCCGGGCGTTCAAGCGAACTTTCCGTAACGCCATGCGAATCCCATGATCTTGCGCCGGGGCTATACCGCCTTGCCGATCGCCATTCCTATGCCCGCGGTCACGGCCATGGCAAAGGCACCCCAGAAGGTCACCCGGATTGTCGCTTTCGCGATGTCCGCCCCGCCGGCTTTGGCGCCTGTGGCCCCAAGAACGGCCAAATACACCAGCGAGGAGGCCGCCACCGATATTGCCAGATAGCGGGTCGGGCTCACCACCACGGCCAATAGCGGCATGATGGCCCCCACAGAGAATGTCAGTGCCGATGTAATCGCGGCCTGAACTGGCCGGGCAGTCGTGAATTGGGAGATGCCGAGTTCGTCACGCGCGTGAGCCGCCAGCGCGTTTTTTGCCATCAACTCGCGCGCGACCAGTCTGGCCAGTTTCGGATCAAGACCGCGTTCGACATAGATCCCGGTCAGTTCGTCTTCTTCGGCGGCAGGGGCTGTGCGCAGCTCTTCGCGTTCGCGGTTCAAGTCGGCCAGTTCTGTGTCGGATTGCGAACTGACGGATACATATTCCCCGGCCGCCATCGACATAGCCCCCGCCACCAATCCCGCCGTTCCTGCCAGCAGGATATCGCCCTTCGTCGCGGCTGCCGCAGCAACGCCCACTATCAGGCTGGCCGTGGACACGATGCCGTCATTGGCTCCCAGCACGGCCGCCCGCAGCCAGCCGATCCGGCTGACCAGATGCCGCTCTGAACGCTTGTGAGAGGCACGCATCGCTTTGGTCCCCAAGCATTAGCTGGATATGAAAACAGGAATTGCGCAGTCGGCAAGGACATCCCGGGTGACGCCACCGAAGATGAATTCCCTCATCCGGTTGTGGCCGTATGCGCCCATGACCAGGAGATCGGCATCACAATTATAGACCATTTCCTTGAGCGCAACAGCCTCCGAACTGGCAGGGGAATACTCTATCCGGACCTGGGCAGTGACACCGCGCCATTTCAGCTTCCTGGCCAGAGTTTCGGCGGAAAATCTGTCTGTATCATCGCCAGCCTCGTTGTTGGACACCGAGAGAATGAAGACCTGCTCGGCCTTCGACAGAATTCCAGAAGCCGCCGTCAGAGCCCGGGCGCTTTCTGCGCCTTGCTTCCAGGCGATCGCCACCTTGCGGCCCATAACAGCGACAGGCTTGGGCGGCGCCAGCAGGAGCGGGCGCCCCGACAGCATCAGGACACTTTCAATGCGTTCCCGCGATAGTTCGGCGTCACGCGCCATTACCACCAGATCATGATATGATGCCTGATGAAGCGTCTCGTTGAGAAGCGTTTCCACGTCTTGCCAACTTGCCGATGCTCCGACAGCACCTGAAGGCGTGTCCATGACCGGTAGTGAATGGCGCTTGCACGCATCTTCGAAGGCGGCTCTGGCGTGAAGCAATCGTTCTGCCTGCTCGGCGGCGATCTGCCGGTTCACCGTATGCAGGTCGAGATGGTGATTGGCCTGGCTGTATCCGACAAGGGCGCTGGCCTGAATGGCGCCGATGCGCGTGTGCAGGCAGTGGATATGCGCGCCATCCATGCGCGCGGCTGCGACGGCCGCATCCAGAACGGTGCGGTCCGAAGCATACCCCGTCAGCGAGGCCAGTATGGTCTTGATCATGGCTATTCCTCGATGACTAGTGGGACAGGAAGACTGGCAAGCTTGGGCTGGAAAGAATGTCCCGGGTGGTCCCCCCCAGAATGAATTCGCGGAAGCGGGAATGACCATAGGCGCCCATGACGAGCAGATCGGCCTTGATCTCGCGGGAGTAAGCGATCAATTTTTCCGCAACGCCGATATCCTTGAGCGTATGCTGCTCCATGACATGATTGATTTTGTGGCTGTTCAGATACTTCTCCACATCACCAAAAGTGCTGGTGGTGTTCAGGCCTTTCTCGCCGATCACCGACAAGACATGCACCTGCTTGGCCTTGGCCAGTATGGGCAGGGCATCGGCGACAGCGCGCGCAGATTCGCGGCTGTAATCCCAGGCGATGACGACCTTGTCGAGCCAGTTCAAGCCCCGGCTTCCATTGCCCGATGGCAGCAGCAAGGTGGGGCGGCCGGTGTCGAATATCGCCGCCTCGACATAGGCTCGATCAAAATTGTTGATTTCCGGAACCGGAAGTATGAGCAGATCGTGCAGGCGCGCCAGATCCACCAGCGCGTCAGGCGATTGATAGAGCGTGGCCAGGCTTCTGCGGATATCCAGCGGAACGCCCAGGCCGGAACAAATTTTGGTGAGGGCCTGGGTCAGCTCGCCGGCGTTTTTCTCGCTTATGACGACGGTCTCATTCATCAGCTGGGGAAAATCCAGCGGAAAAGTCCCGATGACAGTGGGCCAGGTCGACTGATCGCTGCTGAGCTGCGGAATCTGGGCGGTGAGGCTTGCCCCCAGGAATTGCGCCAGCAGCGCCGCACCTTCCAGCGTTTGGGACGGCGGGCGATCCGGATAGCTGGGAAGCGAAAGCAGTATCTGCCTGATCATGGGGAGGCCTTCCTCATTTTGGATCAGACTAGTCACCAGCGACCCCAACCGCTTTGATTAGAGTCAACTCGCCGCTTTGATCAGGATCAAGGCTGGTTATGGCCCAAAGGCCCTCTCTGGAAGATGTTTGGGAGAGAGACAGGCATGCCAAGTCCCGCCGTGATCGAACTTCAGGTCGAGAAGGTCGGGCAGTTGTTCAACACGCTTGATCCCATGCCGTTTCGCGAAAAGGACCTGGATCGCGCGGCTGAAGACTATATCGTTGGCTGGGCACGCGAATTGCCGCGCAAAATTCCAATCCGCATCCTTATCCATATGCCCGCCGCGGAGGCGTCTGGCGACCACGCGCAGATGCTTGGCGAGGCGGTCGGACAGTATTTCAGTTACCGGGCTGATGCCCTGGGCCAGGATTTGAGGGAGCTGTTTCGTATCGGCCGTTATTCGCTTTGTATCGGCCTTATGGTGTTGGCCCTGTGCATTACCGGCGGCCGCGTCATCGCGAGAGAATTCCCCGGCGAATTCGCCGCCTTGTTCAATGAGGGGCTTGTCATTCTGGGGTGGGTGGCAAACTGGCGGCCGTTCCAGATTTTTCTCTATGACTGGTGGCCGATCATCCGGCACCAAAACATCCTCAAACGCCTGGCGCGCGCCGAATTCGTCATAACGCCGCGATAGGACTCAATTCGGCGCAGCGTGTCAGCGCGCGCCGGTGAGCAGGTCCCCAGCGTAATAGGCCATGCCCGCGGTGATCGCGCCGGCCGCCACATACGGCAGATAGCTTTGCGGATAATGCAGCCAGCCCAGGATCAGTATGGGGTCGAATCCCGCCAGCCTTGAGAAGGGCGACACGAACCATGCAAACACCAGGCCCGCGCCTGCGCCCGCCACGATCAGCGCGGCCCAGGTCACCAGATGCCGGTGCTGCCAGGTGAGAGGGTTGAGTCCGCGATCCATGGGCCGGATCATAACACAGTGCAGCGGCGTTACGGGTTATCTGAAGTTCCCGCCAGGCGCTAACTCAAAAGCAAATCGTCCCGGCTGTGACGTTCATCGTCCCGGAGACGAGGCTGCGCGGACTGCAGGAGCCCGCCCGCTTGGCGCGTTCCCTGTCATAGTCTGTGGCCAGGGTTTGCCCGTCAGGCATCAGCACGAGACCGCGATGCTTGATCTGGTCCCATTCGCCTTGGGTCAGGCAAACCTCGGGACCCATAAGGCGGGAGTTCTGCAATTGCTGCGGGGCGCGGCAAACCTTTGCTTCTTCTTGCGGCTCGGCTGGAAGCTGCGGCGCGGCGATGACGATCAATGACGGCGTGGCCGGTATCTCCCGTTCGCTGAGTGTGCGGGCTTCCACCTTCAACAGTGGTTCCACCGTACGCGCCGCAGGATGTGTCCGATGCCGGGTGGTGCTGACGGGCGTGGCGGTGGCGGCCGTTGTTGCCACCGGCGCCGGCGGCAACAGCGCGGTGGCCAGGCGCTGCATCAGTTCTGCGGGCGGGGCCGCGCGCAGGCCGCCGGTGACCAGGGGCCCCGCGATCGCGATCAGCAGCAATCCCGCCAGCGTCAGCTTGCGCAAGGTATCGACATCTTCCAGATCGGGCCTGGCCATGATGGCCTCCACGCGCCGGCCCAGATCCGCGCCGGCCACGCCGGAGGCGCAGGCCAGCGGCGAACGCAGATACAGGCGGCACACCCGCAGGATCGCCTGCGCATATTCCAGGGGGTTTTGCCCGCCCGCCAGCACACTTTCGTCGCAGGCCGCTTCGCGCTCCGCGACCAGGCGCGCGCCGATGAACCAGACCAGCGGATGGAACCAGAAAACTGCCTCTACCAGCATGTGCATCGCCGCCATCAGATTGTCGCGGCGGGCGTGGTGGCACAATTCATGGCGCAGGATGGCGTCGATCTCGCTGCCGGAAAGCTGCTGGAAGATGCCTTCGGGCAGAAGGATTACGGGGCGCCAGATGCCCACCAGTCCCGGCTCCATCAGGGCCGGCGTGGTGCGCACGGGCACCGCC
>CANCMM010000204.1:0-4544 GCA_947379335.1 Alphaproteobacteria bacterium
GATGGCGGCGGCGGCGGGCTCGCTGGAAACGGTGGAAGGCGGGCGCGCCATTACCGAATCCAGCGAGGCGGTGCTGGCCCAGGACAAGGCCACCGACAGCTGGAACGAGTACCAGGCCGACAGTCTGAAGCGGCACATGTACGAGATCGCGCTGGCCACCAACAACGCCAAGGCCGAGGATTATCGCGGCGAGATCGGCAAGGACCGCGAGGGGCAGGCCAAGGCGCGGGAAAAAGCGGAAGATGCTGAAAAGGACCGCGACCTGCGCTTGCGCGAAAGCGCCAAGCACGAGCAACGCCATCACTGGCTGACCGGCGCCGCCACCCTGATCGAGATCGGCATCGCCTTGTCCACGGTGGCGATCATTACCAGCCGGCGGACATTCTGGTTTTCGGCGATGGGCCTTGGTGCAGTCGGCGCGGCGCTGTTCGCCTTCGCCTACTTAAATTAAGCGGCCACGACCGCGATATCGCCCTGCTGCATCAGGACGCTGGCGGTGTCGAACATGCCCTGGTGCTCGGTAATCTTGCCGTCCTTCACCGTCCAGCGGATCGCGATGTCGGTGGTGACATACTTGCCGCTGGTGCGATGCAGAGCCTCGGCTTCGAACAGGCCCCAGATCTGGTCGCCCTTGGCGGTGATGGTCTTGGGCTCGAAGCGCACAAAGCTGTAACGCGAGAACAGCAGCGCGGTATATTCCTTCATCCCCGCAAGGCCATGATGTGTCCCGCCGAAGCGGAAGAATTCGCGCGGCGCGGTCGCCTTCCACACCACGCCGGGACTCAGCGAGTCGAACAGCGGCTGCAGATCGCCTTTCTTGAAGGCGGCGATGACCGACAGCATCAAATTCCGGTTGGTGTGTTCGTGAGTCATCAACAAATCTGCCTTGCAGGACGGGCAAAATGCCCGCCGGTTTGGAAATCCGGTGAAAAAGAAAAGACGGCCTGCGCGCGAATCGCCATCGCAGCCGCGGTGAAATCGGGGCGTGGCTAACAGGCGCGGGACATCCAAGTCAATGAATGGCAGCCGCCACGCATGCGCATGGCAGTGACATATCATCTGGCATGTCACAGACGTTCAAAGCGCGATCAAATGTGGCGACAAAGCGGCACAATGCTCAGCGCGCGTTGGCCTCGGCCACCGCGTCACGCACCGTCTTCTGGATCGTGTTGATGTCGTTCTGGGCGTTGTCGACATAATCCTTCATGCAGATGTTCAGGGCGGTGACCTTCTGATTGAAGACGCGCACTTTCATATTGTAGGTGTTCATCGCATCCGGATTGTTGCCCGGCTGAACCGGCACCTTGCCGGCCGGCTCGCATTTGGGCTTGGGATAGAAATCGGGAGCCATGTTGGTGCCGCCAGTTGATAACGAGGGCGCGAGCGGCTGGGCGGCAGCCGGCGCCGCCAGCAGCGCGATGATCAAAACCGGGAAATGAAGGCGCATGTTTGTTCTCCTATCCCTATAGTAGGAGAAAAGCGGGGCGAAACAACGCCCGCGCATTGCCGCGCCGCACCATAACTTGGATCGTGCCCTGGCCCATGAAAGGCGCGACATAATGTATACAAAACTTGCCGTCCGGCACCCCGCCTTTTACGGTCTGGGCAATCAAGAATTGCCCGGGGAACAATAAGTATGATCAATCGCAGAAACATGCTGGCCACTGCGTCGGCACTGGCCCTGTTGGGCCCTTCCTTGGCACAAGCGCAAAGCGCGGCGCAAACCGACTGGCGCAGCTACGCCAATGATCTTTCCAGCACCCGCTATTCCCCGCTGGACCAGATCAATGCCGCCAACTTCAACCAGCTGGAACTGGCCTGGCGCTTCAGCACCAACGCCCTGGGCCCGCGGCCCGATGCCGACTACCAGTCCACCCCGCTGGTGGTGAAGGGCCGCATCTATTGCACCGCCGGCTTCCGCCGCGACGTGGTGTGCCTGGATGCCGGCACCGGCGAGCTTCTGTGGATGCACACCCATGACGAAGGCCAGCGCATCGGTTCACGCGGCGGTCCCGGCCTGGGCGTCGGCTACTGGACCGACGGCACCGCCGAACGCATCCTCTATGTGACGCGCGGCTACACCATGTTCTCGCTGGACGCCAAGACCGGCGTCCCCGATCCCAATTTCGGTCCCGGCGGCTCGATCGACCTGCGCCAGAATGACGACCAGGAGATGGATCCCGACAAGGGCGTCATCGGCCTGCATGCCCCGCCGTTCGTGGTGAGGAACACGGTGGTGGTCGGTGCGGCACCCACCGCCTTCTCCAAGGGCTATGTGCGCGGCTTCGACGTGAAGACGGGCATGCGCAAATGGATCTTCCACACCATCCCCAAGAAGGGCGAGTACGGCTACGACACCTGGACCACGCCGGGCCAGGCCGAAGCCAGCGGCAACATGGGCGTGTGGGCGCCAATGTCGGCCGATCCCGGCCTGGGCTTGCTCTATGTCGGCGTGGAATCGCCGCAGACCGACTTGCTCGGCGTCAGCCGCACCGGTCCGCATCTGTTCGCCGAAAGCCTGGTGGCGCTGGACATCGAGACGGGTGTGCGCAAGTGGCACTACCAGATGATCCATCACGGCATCTGGGACCGCGACGTGTCCTGCGCCGGCGTGATTTGCGACATCCCGCACAATGGCAAGATCATCAAGGCGATCGCCCAGCCTACCAAGCAGGGCTATGTCTATGTGCTGGACCGCGCCACCGGCAAGCCGGTGTGGCCGATCCCCGAAAAACCGGTCGCCAAGGGCAATGTGCCGGGCGAATGGTATTCGCCGACCCAGCCCATTCCCAGCGCGCCGCCGCCCTTCGCCAAGCAAGGCACGTCGGTCGATGGCCTGGTGGACTGGACACCGCAGATCAAGGCGCGGGCGCTGGAGATCGCCAGTCATTACCATCTGGGATCGCTCTACGATCCGCCACCCATGGTCGATGACAAGATCTTCGGCATGCTCAATCTTCCTGGCCTGCAGGGCGGCATCAACTGGCCGGGCGCGTCCTATGATCCCGAAACCCACATGCTCTACCTGTTCGCCAAGAACCAGATCGAGGTGTCGGGCGTGATGAAGACGCCTGATGGCAAAGTGGTCCAGCGCGGCGGCCAGCCGGCCGCCGGCAGCGCCGATGCCAATGGCGGCGCCTTTGGCGGCGTTGCCAGCGTCACCGGCGTGGTGGGGCCGGGACGCGGCTCGGTCCGCAAGGACGGCCTGACCGATCCCATCGTGCCGGGCATGATCTCCATCGAGGGCATTCCGCTGATGAAGCCGCCTTACGGCACCATCACCGCCATCGACCTGGGCAAGGGTACGCAGGCCTGGCAGATCGTGCATGGCGAGACGCCCGATCACATCAAGAACCACCGATTGCTCAAGGGCGTCACCATTCCGCGCACCGGCCAGACCGGCATCCTGGGCACCCTCACCACCAAGACCCTGGTCATCTGCGGCGATTGCGGCTTGTTCACCGACGAGAAGGGCCGCAAGGGCGCGCGCCTGCGCGCCTATGACAAGCTGACGGGCGAGGAAAAGGGCGCGGTGTTCATGGAAAAGGTGCAGACCGGCGCCACCATGACCTACATGCACCAGGGCAAGCAGTATCTGGTCTGTGCCCAGGGCGGCTCGTTCGGCGCCGATCTTGTCGCGTACCGCCTGCCCGGTGTGGCGGCGGCCGCGGTGCGTCCCGAAGAACGCTGATCCCGGCGTTTTTGCCTTGAAATCAGGGCCGGTGGCGACACCGGCTCTTTTCATTTTGATATGTGGAATGTCCGCTTTTGACCCAAAGCGGACATTCGCAATGAGCATTTGTCAGGTGAAATCTGCGCCCAGAACCGGGTCTGCGCAGCCACCTACCGCGCTGAAATAGCGGGCTTTCGGTACCAAATCGCACCCCGGTTGCCACTGCGGTCCCCGTCTGTCTCAATGGCCTGAAATAAAGGCTGTGGGGGCCGGGTGTCTGAGAAATCTGAAGGTCCGGAAGCGTCCGCGCCCGGCGTCAATCCTGCGGCTCTCAGTGTCGCGCTCGGCGTAGCCAGCAGCGCCAAGGCCGACGCCTTTCTTGACGAACAAACCCGGCTTCTCCGGCTGCAAGCCGAAGAACTCTCCCATGAGATCGGCTTGCGCCACTGGTCGTTGCTGGTGCGCCATGTCAGCAGCGTACTGAAGCTGGTTTTGGAGATCGGCCGAGCGGTGGCTGGGTTAGGCATCGCCTGTTTCATCGCAGCGGCGATATGGAACGCCGCCCATAGTGACGGGTTGGTGATAGAAACCTTCGCGGTGCCGCCCGAAATGGCGGCCAAGGGGCTCAGCGGCCAGGTGATCGCCAGCCAGACCCTGGACAATCTGACCGTCATCATCAGCAACACCGATCGCTCCGTCCGTGCCGCGAAATCCTATTCCAGCAGCTGGGGCGACGATCTCAAGGTGGAAATTCCCGACACCGGCGTTTCCATGGGCGAGGCCTATCGTTTCCTCAAGAGCTGGCTAGGGCATGAGACCCATATCAGCGGCGAGCTTTACCGCACGCCCACCGGTTTCGCCCTGACTGCCC
>CANCMM010000205.1:0-4530 GCA_947379335.1 Alphaproteobacteria bacterium
ACCGCCCCAGCCACACCCCCGATGAAAGCGCCGACTTCAAGTCCGAGCTTCTGGGCCTGATCCCGTTCCTGCGCGCCTTTGCCCGCTCGCTGACCGGCAACCAGGAAGCCGCCGACGATCTGGCGCAGGAAACGCTGGTCAAGGCTTGGCAAAGCAGGTCCAGCTTCATTCCGGGCACCAATCTCAAGGCATGGCTCTTCACCATCCTGCGCAACCAGTTCTATTCCGACCGCCGCCGCGCCTGGCGTCAGGCGCCCTGGGACCAGGAAGCCGCCGAACGCATTCCGGGCGGCGGTGAGGACCAGGTCCACAGCGCCGAACTGTCCGATACGGTGCGCGCCCTCAAGCACCTGTCCGACGAGCAGCGCGAAGCTCTGATTTTGGTTGGCGCGGGCGGCTTTTCGTATGAAGACGCCGCGGCGATCTGCAAATGCGCCGTCGGCACGGTCAAGAGCCGGGTTGCCCGCGCGCGCAAGACCTTGATAGAGATTCTGGACGGCAGCGACACGCTGAACGATGTGACCCGTCCTGCCGGGGGGGATGCCGCTCGTGAAATCATGGCGCAGCTTGATCAGCTCAGCCCTGGACGGTCGGAGCAACAGCCCGGAAAAAAACGCCCCAAATAATGCCATGAACATGATGAGCCGCGAGGCGGGCTGGACACTGCGCCGCCGCCTGCAGGCGATTATTACCCTGGCGCTGGTGCCTGTGGTGCTGGTGTCCATCTTCCAGGGCGTGGCGCGTGCGCGGCTGGATATCGCCAACGTCCATGACAAGCTGTTGCAGTCGGCCCGCACCGTGGCGGCCGGCGACCAGAACCTGATGGCCGCCGCCGAGCAGGTGCTGCGCGCCGTGGGCAGCCTGTCCGAAGTGCGCGGCATGAACGGCAATTGCGACGGCGTCTTGGCCGACACGTTGATCGGGGTGCGTTATTTCTCCAACCTGTCGCGCATCGATGCCAGCGGCCGCGTGGTCTGTTCGACCATGGCGCTGGCGCATGGCCTGAAGGTGAACAGCTATGGCGTGTTCGCCGATGCCCAGAAAACCGACGGCATGGCGGTGTCCAACGAATTGATCAGCCGCGTCACCGGCCAACCGGTGATCGGCGGCATGCTGGCGCTGCACAAGACGGACGGCACGTTTGACGGCACCGTCGCGATCTCGCTGGATGTGCACTGGATCGATTACATGATGCGCTCCGCCAATCTGCCCAAGGGCGCGGTGGTGGCGGTGTTCGACCGCGCCGGCAAGGTGATCGCCACCAACAATAAGGATGTGGGCGCGGCGATTGCCAAGGCGGCGCTGTCGTCGGGCGCCGACCCCAATGACGTGTCCAGCGCGGTGGATTCGCGCGGCGACCTGTGGCGCTTCGGCTCTTCCGCCCTGATGGGCAATTCCATCTTTGTGGCCTTCGCGATGGGTGAAAGCCGGCTGTTTGGTCCCACCTATCTGCATGTCGGCCTGGATTTCGCGCTGCCCATCCTGATGATCGGCTTTGCCTGGTTCGCCATCTGGCTGGCCACCGACCGGCAGGTCACCCAATGGATCAGCTATCTGCGGCGCATCGCGCACGCCTATCGCAGCGGCCATTACGCCATCCGCCCCGACCTTGCCGACGCGCCGGTGGAATTCAAGCTGCTGGGCGACGCGCTCAGCGACATGGCCGAAGGCATCCAGGACCGCGACCGGCGCTTGCGCGAGTCGGTGGACATGAAGACCACCCTGATCAAGGAAATTCATCACCGGGTGAAGAACAATCTTCAGATCGTGATGAGTCTTCTCTCCATCCAGGCCAACCAGGTGAAGGATTCGGCGGCGCGCGATGCGCTGCTGCAGGCCCAGACCCGCATCAATGCCCTGGCGCTGGTCCACCGCATCCTCAACGAGCTGGAAGACCAGAGCACGCTCGATATCCGCCAGCTGCTGGAAGAACTTTGCCACCAGATCGCCGGCGGCATGAGCGCCGAGAATGTGCATGTCGAGGTCAATGTGCCCAGCCGCACCGTGTCGGGCAGCGTGGCGGTGGCGCTGGCCCTGTTCACGGTCGAAGTCCTGACCAACATCTTCAAGCATGCCTTCCCGAACGAGCGGCAGGGCGTGATCCGGGTCAGCATGGCGCCGGTGGACGGCGGCAAGCTGAAGCTCGCCATCGCCGATGACGGCAAGGGCTTTGCCATGGACAGCACCAGCAAGAGCGTGGGCAGCCGGCTGATCAAGACCTTCGGCCTGCAGTTGGGGGGCGTTTCCAGCGTCCATTCCGAGCCGGGACAGGGCACGGTAGTGGATCTGATCTTCCCCGATCCCGATTTGAAGCCCGAAGAATCCACCGTCTAGCCGATTTCGCCAAGCTGGCATGCGTTTAGGGCTGTTTTCGTTAAGCCCCGAATGGTTATGTTCCGGCTCGCAAATCAGACGAGCAGGGCCATGGCGGACAATTTTGATGCAATCGTGATCGGTGGCGGACCGGGCGGCTATAATGCCGCCATTCGCCTGGGCCAGCTTGGCCTGACCAGCGCCTGCATCGACAAGCGCGGCAGCTTCGGCGGCACCTGCCTGAACGTCGGATGCATTCCCTCCAAGGCGTTGCTGCACGCGTCCGAGCGTTTCCACGAAGCGAGCCACGATTTTGCCAAGCTGGGCATCAAGGCCAAGGTGGAGTTGGACCTGCCCGCCATGATGGCGCAGAAGACCAAGGTGGTCGGTGAGCTGACCAAGGGTGTGGAGTTCCTGCTCAAGAAGGCCAAGAGCGAAGCTATCGTCGGCGAAGCCAGGATCGCCGCGCCCGGCACGGTCGAAGTGAAGCTGGCCGACGGCAAGACCCGCACCTTGACCTGCAAGCACATCATCATCGCCACCGGCTCGGACGTGGCGCCGCTGCCCGGCGTCACGGTGGACGAAAAGCAGATCGTGTCTTCGACCGGCGCCATCGCGCTGAGCGCTGTTCCCAAGAAGTTATTGGTCGTTGGTGCCGGCGTGATCGGGCTGGAACTGGGTTCGGTATGGGCCCGGCTGGGCTCCGAAGTGACGGTGGTGGAATTCCTCGACCGCGTCACGCCCGGCATCGACCTGGAAGTCTCCAAGGCGTTCCAGCGCGTGTTGACCAAGCAGGGCTTCACCTTCCATCTCTCCACCAAGGTCACCGGCGTGGAAAAGAAGGCTAGTGGCCTGAAGGTCAGTGTCGAGCCGGCCGCCGGCGGCGATGCCCAGGTTCTGGATGCCGATGTGATGCTGGTCGCCATCGGCCGCATTCCCTACACCGCCAATCTGGGCCTGGCGGAAGTCGGCGTGGCGATGGACAAGCGCGGACGCGTCGTCACGGATAATCACTATCGCACCAATGTGGCGGGCATCTATGCCATCGGCGATTGCCGCGAAGGCCCCATGCTGGCGCACAAGGCCGAGGACGAAGCCACCGCCTGCGCCGAACTGATCGCCGGCAAGGCAGGACATGTGAACTATGATGCGATTCCGTCGGTGGTCTACACCTTCCCGGAAGTCGCCACGGTTGGAAAGTCCGAGGAAGAGCTCAAGGCCGCCGGCGTCCAGTACAAGGTCGGCAAGTTTCCCTTTACCGCCAATGCCCGCGCCAAGACCATCATGGCCACCGACGGCATGGTGAAAATCCTGGCCGACGCCAAGACCGACAAGGTGCTGGGCTGCGCCATCATCGGGCCGGAAGCGGGCAACCTGTTCGCCGAAGTGGTGCTGGCGATGGAGTTCGGCGCGTCATCGGAAGATATCGCCCGCACCTGTCATTCGCATCCGACTTTGAGTGAAGCGGTGCGTCAGGCGGCGATGGGTGTTGAGAATTGGACCATGCAGATGTGATATCGCGCCAAAGCGCGATGTCATGCCCGGCCAGCGGCGCTTAAAGCGCGCTGCCGATCCAGGTGACGACCCCGATAAAAACAAAGAACCCCACCCATGTCAGACAGAACATGAGGGCGCAGTGATTCTGCTCCTTGGGGGATGACTCAATCGGATGATGCACCACAGTCATGGGCGGCTCCCGCATTCGTCGCCCCAAGGCTAGACCCGTTCAACCCTTGCGGGAACGCACATTCGTCGCCGCAACGCAGCAATATGTCAGCGTTTCGGAAGCCGAACATGCTCGGGACGCACACCCATGCCGATAAAGCGCGCCGGGAACTGGCGCGCCCATGGCCAGGCATTCAGCAGTCGCACGATGCCGGGTGGCTTGGGCGTCTTCATCGCGGCCAGTGTCGGCGCCAGTATGAGTTTCTGTGCCATCACCTGGAAGCCCTGGATCACAGTGGTGGGGAATTGCCGCCGCTTCTGGACTTTCTTCAGGTCGCGGAAGGTCGGCACGCCACGCCTCAGCACCGGCGCCAGAATGTTGGCCGTCGCCACCGCGTCCTGGATGGCGAGGTTGATGCCCACCCCGCCGATGGGCGACATGGCATGGGCAGCATCGCCGATGCACAGCAGGCCGGGCCGCGCCCATTTTTCCAGCCGGTCCACCGTCACGGTCAGAAGCTTGACCTGGTCGAAGTCCTTGATCGCCTCGTC
>CANCMM010000206.1:0-4529 GCA_947379335.1 Alphaproteobacteria bacterium
GCCGTGCTGACCGATATCGTGCGCAGTGCCGGTTACGGCAGTCCCGATTCCGCCAGCCTGCCGGCGGAAGCAGGCTATCCGCACCTGACCGTGCCGATGGGATACGACCACGGCCTGCCGGTGGGACTGTCTTTCATCGGTCCCGCCTGGTCGGATGCCGCCATCCTGGCGCTGGGCCATGGCTTCGAGCAGGCGACCCATGCGCGCAAACCGCCCGGCTTCCTGCCCTCGCTGGAGAGCAGCGCCAGCAGCGCCTTTGCGCCGGCGCAGTAAGCTACTTCGCCCGCAGCGCCTCTGATACCGCACCACGCGCGGCCTGAAGCGACGGCAATACTCCGCCCAGAACCGCCAGCGCGATTGCCCATGCCAGTCCGATCGCCACCATCGGCGGTGTCACAGCCAGGAAGAAGACGTCCGAGCCGAAGCCGCTCATCACCCCGTCATACAGTGCCCAGGACACACCGGCGCCGATCAGTGCGCCTGCGATGGACAGCACCGCCCCTTCCAGCAGCACCGACAAGGCGATGGGAAAGCCGCGATAGCCCAGGGCCCGCAAGGTGGCGATCTCGCGGCTGCGCGATTCCACGGCGGTGTACATGGAGTTAAAGCAGCCGAACAGTGCGCCGAGCCCCAGGATGGCGGCGACGCCATAGACCACGGCATGGAAATAGGCGTTGAAACCGGCACTGCCCTTGGCGAGCCAGTCGGACATGCGCATCACGTCCACGGACAAAGATGGGTTGGTGGTCAGGGCGGCACGGAAACTGGCGAAGGCGGCGGGCGAATCCAGACGCACCAGCACGCTGTTGAAGCTCTTGTGCCGGATGGCCGGCATCAAGGTGCCGGTATCGCCAATCAGCGCGCCGTCCAGCAGGCCGCCGGTGTTGAAGATGCCCACGATCGGCCATTCCCCATCGGGCAGTATGACCTTGTCGCCCAGTCCCACGCCCGTGAACTGGCTGTTGGCAACGGCGCCCGCGATCAGTTCATGCTTGCCGGGCTGGAACATGCGGCCGGCCACCAGGTGGAAATCCTGCTGCAGCATTGCGCCCTTGGCGCCGAAGCTGCGCAGGGTGATGTTGGACTTGATGCCGTTCTTGCGCAGCAGCGCCGGCACATAGGCGATCAGGACGGCATCGGAGATGGACGATCCGTCCTTTGCCTTTGCGATCCCGGGCGCATTGGCAATGATGCCGGCGGCGCTGCGCGGAATGTTGCTGGCATTTTCGAATATGATGTTTCGCTGCACCACAATGGCGTTGTGCGGATCCCCGACCCGCGCCGCGGCCCGGTGCATGCCTTCGATGATGGAGAGCATGGACAGCAGCACGCTGACGACGCAGCCGGTGCCCACCACGATCACCAGGGATTCCCACAGCCGCTGCGGCAGGCTGCGCAGGCCAATGCCGGTGACGGCGAATATCTGGCGCAGGATGTTCATGTGCGCCCCGACAGGGCAGCGGCAATGTCCAGCCGCCGCAGCCGCAGGATGGGCAGCACGGTGCTGGCCAGCGCCACGCCGCAGGCACTAAGCATCGCCCATGCCAGCACTTCCAGCGAAAAGGTCGGCATGGGAATGGCGAAGTTCGGCGGCAGGATGCCCGGCAGTATCTGTGACAGCAACGCCGCGATGACGACACCGCAAACCGCGCCGGCCAGGCATGGCAGCGCCGCCTCGGCCATCACCAGCACCGTCACGCCGGTATCGGAAAAGCCCAGGGTCTTGAGGGTGGCGAACTCGGCCAGCCGCTCGCGCACCGACTTGGCGATGACGCTGGCGGTCAGGAACAATATCATCGCCAGCCCCGCCAGCGCGATCTTGCGGGCAATGGCATTGATGTCCGCGCCGCCATAGTTGCTGGCAGCGATGACGTTTTCGGGCGTCGACTGCACGGGATTGCCGGAGTTGGCGAACAGCTTCTCGATTTGCTGCGCGATGGCCGCGGCCTGGGCCGGATCGGCAACCTGCAGGTCCACTTCGTTCATCTTGCCCTGGTCGGCCAGGGGCAGGGATTTGTCGTAATAATCGTAATTGCCGATGATGTAGCCGCCGCTGAGCTCCGGCGCATCTTCGCCTATGGTGGCGATCCTGAACTCCCACGCCTTGCCGCCGTCGGCGCGCGGTGTCTCCGAGATCAGCGTAAAGGTGTCGCCCACCTTCTTGTGGAACTGGGTCGCCAGCTTGCGGCTCATGATGATGGCCCGGCGGTCATGGCGCACCATGTCCCATTGCGCCGGCGTGGGTGGCCAGTCGGAAAAGATGCGGCCATAGGCGTCGTCCAGCATGATCAATCCGCTGCGGTTCTTGGGGTCCCCGACATAGCCCTGGACATAGGACATGATGGACGCGTCCTTGACGCCGGGCAGCTTGGCGATCTGGCGCGCCATGGTCACGGGTATGCTGTTTTGATCGAAGCGCGAAATGGTCCAGACGCGGTCGGGATGGGCTTTTTTCTCTACCAGATCCATGGTGGCGCCGAGCCCGATCATCAGCCCGAACAGGGTGAAGGCCACCGTCACCGACAGGAAGGTGAAGGTGGTGCGGACAGGCTTGCGCCGTAGCGCGGCCCAGATCAGCGGCAGATATTTCAACACGCCCAAGCCCCCGTTGGCGGAACGATAGGACATTTGCGCAAATGCGCCAATCAGGCCGGGCGGCGGAACAGCACCGAGGAAATCCAGCCCAGCAGCATGGCCATGAACACGCAGGCCAGCCCATAAAAGAACGGCGCATTGTGCGCCATGTTGAACAGCCGCCGCTCCAGCCCGGTGGCGTCCACGAACAGGGGCGTGGACTGGGCGCTGATGACCTCGCCGCCGCGGAAAAGATAGACCTCGACATTGTACTGGCCGCGCGTCACCCCCGCCGGCACCGGCACGCGGGCGCGAAACAGCGTCTCGCTGAGGAAATCGATGCTGCCGGGATTTTCCGCATACAGCCCGCTGCGCTGGTGATAGCGGATCGCAGCCTGGCGGAAGGGTTCGGGATCGTGATGGCTGCCAATGGCCGAGGGGGTGAGCGATTGCAGTCCAATGCCATAGCGCCGCAAGGTCTCGGCCGGGGCGATGCGTGCCACCGGCTCGGTGGAGGCGAGATAATAATAGGCGGGCAAGCCTTCGAACTGGGCGGCGTCGCGGTTGACCCATACCCCCGCCACCCGGTCGCGGCGGCGCACCGTCATGGGCTCATCCGGGCCGCGCACCACCACCACGATGCCCCGCCCCTGCGCGCCTTGCGCCCGCTCGATGGCGCCGAACACCACGATGTCGGTGCCGGTGTAGTTGGAGGTGATCTGGATCGTGTCCTGGCTGATGCCCGAGACCAGGTCCTCGGCGGAGGCAGGCGCCGCGACCAGCAGCAATGCGGCGATAAGAACGCGCTTCATGGCACGCCCTCGGACAGGGAATAGACATCGGCCGGGCGGGCTACCAGTTGATAAAAAAGTCCCGCGCCCACCACCAGCACCAGGCAGGCCAACAGCAGGCGCAATTGCTCGCCGCGCAGCTTGGCGCCGGTCCGCACGCCCAATTGCGCGCCCACCACCCCGCCCGACACCAGCAGGCCCGCCAGCACGATGTCCACGGCATAGTTGCTGGTGGCCTGCAGGACGGTGGTGATGGCGGTGACGGCGATGATCTGCACCAGCGAGGTGCCCATCACCACGTTTGTGGGCATGCGCAGGATATAGATCATGGCCGGCACGATGATGAAGCCGCCGCCGATGCCCATGATGGCGCTGAGCGCGCCCACCACAAAGCCGATGGCGATGGGCGGGATGACGCTGATGTACAGGCGCGACTGGCGGAAGCGCATCTTGAAGGGCAGGGCCTGGATCCAGCCGCGATTGACCAGCCGGCGGCTGATGGTGACACCGCTGCGATAGGCCTTCAGGCTGGCCAGGCTCTCGCGCAGCATGATGACGCCGATGCTGCCCAGCATGATCACATAGGTCAGCGCCACGATCAGGTCCATCTGGCCCTGGCGGCGCATGGCTGAGAACAGCCACACCCCGAACACGGTGCCGGCCACCCCGCCGCCCAGCATCACACCGGCCATAGTGAAATCGATCGCCCGCTTGCGCCATTGCGCCAGCGCCCCCGACATGGACGAGGCGGTGACATGGGACAAAGTGGTGGCCACCGCGACGGTGGAAGGGATGCCGGTGAAGACCAGCAGCGGCGTCATCAGGAAGCCGCCGCCCACCCCGAACATGCCCGACAGGAAGCCCACGCCCATTCCCAGCGCGACGAGGAGCAGCCAATTGACCGACAGCTCAGCGACGGGAAGGTACAGTTCCATTGCACCCGAACATGCGCGCGCGCGCGTGGAGGGTCAACGCAAAAAACCTTACGGAATCAGGCGAAATCGATACCGGGGATCAGCCCAAAAATCAGCCGAGATCGCCGGGCTCCGGCGGCACGTTGGCGCTGCGATTCAAGGGCGCGGCATGGAAGGTCGCCGCCGACTTGTTGGCTGCGGCCTTGTCGGTATCGCTGAGCTGGGTCTGCAGCACGCCGATGCGCGCCTT
>CANCMM010000207.1:0-4516 GCA_947379335.1 Alphaproteobacteria bacterium
GGTGGTTGCGGCTGCGGCCGCCGCAATCGCGCCGCCGACCGTGTCACCTTCGATGACCGTAGGGATCACCGGCGCGCGGGCGGGCGCGGCGCGCGGCACTGATGTCTGGAGGGGCGCCTGCAGCGGTTGCACCGCGGCCTTGGCCGTCAGCCGGTTTACCGCTTCGTCGGCCACCGCTTCGTCGGCGCCGGCTTCCACCAGCCAGTTCAGGGTCGACAGCGTGTCGTTCATCGGCCGATCTTAGGCTTTCGGGATGCCGTCAGGCCAGTTAGAAAAGAAGCCAATAACAAGGCGATTCATGCCAGAGACCCGCGAAAGCATGGACTATGACGTCGTCATCGTGGGCGGCGGTCCGGCCGGGCTGGCGGCGGCCATCCGGCTGAAACAGCTGGATATGGCAATCTCGGTCTGCGTCCTCGAAAAAGGCTCTGAGATCGGGGCCCATATCCTGTCCGGCGCAGTGATTGATCCCAGGGCGCTGAACGAACTGATCCCCGACTGGAAAAACAAAGGCGCGCCGCTGGAAACCGCCGTCAGCGATGATCGTTTTTGCTTTTTCACCAGGGGCGGGGCCTTCGCCATTCCGCATGTCCTGTTTCCGCCGCTGATGAGCAATCGCGGCAATTACATCGTCAGCCTTTCCAACCTGTGCAAATGGCTAGGCCAGCAGGCGGAAAGCTTGGGCGTGGAAATCTATCCCGGCTTTCCGGCGCATGACCTGATCGTCGAAGACGGCGTGGTCAAAGGCGTCATCACCGGTGATCTGGGCGTGGCCAAGGACGGTCATCACAAGGACAGCTACACGCCGGGCATGGACCTGCGCGGCAAATACACCTTGTTCGCCGAAGGCGCGCGCGGTTCGCTGTCAAAACAGCTTGGCGCGATCTTCGACCTGCACAAGGATCGCGAGCCGCAGAAGTTCGGCATCGGGCTGAAAGAATTGTGGGAGCTTCCCGCCACCCAGCATAAAAAGGGCCTGGTGCTGCACGGCATGGGCTGGCCGCTGGACAATCAGACCGGCGGCGGCCTGTTCATGTATCACTGGGGCGACAATCTTTGCTCCATCGGCTTTGTGGTGCATCTGAATTATCAAAACCCCTGGCTGGACCCGTTCAACGAATTCCAGCGCGCCAAAACCCATCCGGCGATCGCCAAGATTCTCGAAAACGGCAAGCGCATCGGCTATGGCGCCCGCGCCATTACCGAGGGCGGCGCGCAATCGGTGCCGCAATTGTCCTTTCCGGGCGGGGCGCTGATCGGCTGCAGCGCCGGTTTCGTCAACCTGCCGCGCATCAAGGGCAGCCACAACGCCATGAAGACCGGCATGCTGGCCGCCGAGGCCGCTGCGGCGGCGCTGAAGGCGGGCAGGGCGCATGACCGCCTTTCCGACTATGACGATGCCTATGCCAAAAGCTGGGTGGCGCGAGATCTCCGATTGGTACGCAACGCCAAACCGCTCTGGTCGCGGCTGGGCACCTTGTTGGCGCTGCCGTTCATCGGACTGGACCTCTGGACCAACCAGCTGCTGGGCTTTTCCCTGTTTGGAACCCTGGGGCATGGTACGCCCGACTTCGCCACCCTGAACGCGGCCAAGGACAGCCCCAGGATCGCCTATCCCAAGCCTGACGGACGTTTAACCTTCGACCGGCTGTCCAGCGTATTCCTGTCCAGCACCAACCATGCGGAAGACCAGCCGGTGCACCTGGTGTTGCGCGACCCGGCCATTCCCATTTCGGTCAATTTGCCCGAATATGGCGAACCGGCGCAGCGCTACTGCCCGGCAGGCGTTTATGAAGTGATAGAAGAAAGTTCCGGCCCGCGGTTCCAGATCAACGCCCAGAACTGCGTCCACTGCAAAACCTGCGATATAAAAGACCCCTCGCAGAACATCACCTGGGTCACCCCCGAAGGCGGCGGCGGACCCAATTATGCGAACATGTAGGATCAGAATGCGCCGCATCGCCCTCCCTCTGATTGCCGTCCTGCTCAGCGGCTGCGCCGCCCAGCAGGCATCGTCCGTCCATACCGAATCCGACAAGAATTCGCAGGCCTTCTCGACCTATCTGTCGGCGCGCTTCGCCGCCGGCGAGCATGACCTGCCGCAGGCGGCGCGTTATTACGGCCAGTCGCTGTCCAGCGATCAGGGCAATCCCTCGCTGCTGGCGCTGTCCTTCTTCTATTCCACTACCTCGGGCGATTTCGACGCTGCCGGCAAATATGCCCAGGCGGTGATTGCGTCCACGCCCGACGACCGCGCTGCACGCCTGGCGCTGGCGGTGATCGGCTTCAAGCACAAGGACTATGTCGATGTGCGCAAGCAATTGTCGGCGTCGGCCAAAGGCCCCTTCACGGCGCTTACGCTGGCGCTGTTCGATGCATGGGCCGCAGCGGCCGAGCGCGATACCGCCGGCATGCAAAAGGACCTGGCGTCGCTGATGGAACAGAAGGGCGCCGAAAGCATGGCGGCCTTTCATACTGCGCTGCTGCAGGATTACCTGAACAACGCGCCAGCCGCCGATGCCGCGTATAAAAAGGCGCTGGCCTCCACCGCGCCCACGCCGCGGGTGCTGGAAGCGTATGGCCGTTTCCTGGAACGTCAGGGACGGGGCGAGGACGCCGCCAAGCTTTACCAGTCCCACGTCAATGAAGGCGGCCTTGCCAGCGTCACCCGTCCGGGGCTGGCGCGCATCGCCGCGGGCACCAAGCCCGAAGGCATGATCCGCTCGCCCGCCGACGGCGCCGCCGAGGCGCTGTTCGGCATCGCCGCCTCCCTGACCGACGCGCAAAGTGCCGAGGTCTCGATCCTGTATCTGCGCATGGCGCTATATCTGCGTTCCGACCTGGGCCTGGCCCAGGTGCTGCTGGCCGACCGGTTCGAGACCCTGCGCAAGTATGACAACGCCATTGCCATCTATCGCAGCATTGAGCCGTCCTCGCCCTACTGGCGCATGGCCCAGGTGCAGGCGTCGCTGGATCTGCAGCGGCTGGGCAACAATGACGACGCCATTGCCGGCCTGAAGAAGCTGGTGACGGCCGACCCCAATGACAGCGAAAGCTGGGTAGCGCTGGGCGACACCTATCGTGCGTCCGAAAAATTTGCCGAAAGCGTGGACGCTTACAACCATGCCGAAAAGATCATCGGCAAACCCAGCCGCCGCGACTGGCCGATGTTCTATGCCCGCGCCATGGCCAAGGAAAAGCTCAAGCGGCTGGATGACTCCGAAGCCGATATCCAGACGGCGCTGAAGCTGTCGCCCGAGCAGCCCGAACTGCTGAACTATCTGGGCTATAGCTGGGTGGACCGGGGCCGCAACATCCCCACCGCCCTGACCATGCTGGAAAAGGCGCGCGCCCTTCGTCCCTATGACGGCTATATCGTGGACAGCGTGGGCTGGGCCTATTTCCAGCTTGGCCGCTATGACGACGCCGCCAAGACGCTGGAAGCGGCGGTGCTGCTGGTGCCGGGCGATCCGACCATCAACGATCACCTGGGCGATGCCCTGTGGCGCGCCGGACGGCATATCGAGGCCCGCTTCCAGTGGAACCACGCCTTGACCTTCAGCGATGACGACACCGACAAGGCGGCGATCGAGCGCAAGCTGAAGACGGGCCTGAGCGAAAAGCCCGCCTAAGTGATCTCTGAACGCGCCTCTGCCAAGATCAACCTGTTCCTGCATGTTGGGGCCAGGCGCGCCGACGGCTTTCATCCGTTGCAGAGTCTCGCGGTATTCACCGAGCTGGGCGACGGGCTGGCAATCGAGCCCGCATCTGACCTGTCTTTGAAAATCGACGGTCCTTTCGCCAAGGGATTGGACGGGGAAGGCGATAATCTGGTGCTGCGCGCCGCACGCGCCTTAGATACACAAGGCGCCAAACTCACCCTGACCAAGAATTTGCCGGTGGCGTCGGGCATCGGCGGCGGCTCGGCCGATGCGGCGGCAGCGCTGCGGGGGCTGAACGCATTGTGGAACGGCGGCAAGGACAGCGCGGCGCTGTGCGGTATCGCCGCTGCCCTGGGCTCCGACATTCCGGTTTGCGTGACGTCCACGCCGTCTTTCATGGAGGGGCGCGGTGAAATCCTGCGCGCGCCTGACTCCATGCCGCGTCTTCCCATGCTGCTGGTCAATCCGCGCGTCGCCGTGCCGACCAAGGACGTGTTCGCAGGCCTGAAGGACCGCAGCGGCGCCAACATGACCTTGCCGCGCGGCCGCTTCCGCGACACCGCCGACCTGCTGCGCTTCCTGGAGACCACCCGCAACGATTTGGAAGCGCCGGCCGCGGCACTCCAGCCTGTGATCGGCGAGGTGCTGACCGCCATGGCCGCCCTGCCGGGTGCGCTTTTGACCCGGATGTCGGGCAGCGGCGCCACCTGTTTTGGCATTTTCGCCGATGATGACTGCTGCGCCCGCGCCGCCCAGATTCTGAAAGAGGCTGCCCCCGACTGGTGGATCGCGCCCACCTTCGTGCCGGAAACCGGCATCGAGCATGAGGTCCAGGGCCAGGATATCGGGCCCAC
>CANCMM010000208.1:0-4477 GCA_947379335.1 Alphaproteobacteria bacterium
GGAAACCCGCATGCCGCTGCATGGCAAGCCGCTGGCGCCCGCCCAGATCGCGCTGCTGCGCCAATGGATCGAGGAAGGCGCGACTTGGGAGAATTACTGGGCCTTTGTCGCACCCAAGCCGCAAGCGTTGCCCGCGGTGAAGCGCCAAGGCTGGGTGCGCCAGCCGCTGGACCGTTTCATCCTGGCGCGGCTGGAAAAAGAAGGCCTGTCGCCGTCGCCAGAGGCGGACAAGGCGGCATTGTTGCGCCGGGTATCGCTGGACCTGACCGGGATGCCGCCCACGCCGCAGGAACAGGCGGTCTTCCTGGCGGATACATCTAAAGATGCCTACGAAAAACAGGTGGACCGTCTTCTGGCGTCACCGCGCTATGGCGAACGCTGGGCCTCGTTGTGGCTGGATCTGGCGCGCTATGGTGACACCAAGGGCTTTGAGAAGGATCACAGCCGGCCGGTCTGGCACTATCGCGACTGGGTGATCGGGGCGCTGAACAGCAATCTTCCCTACGACCAGTTTGTCATCAAGCAGATGGCGGGCGATCTGCTGCCCAATCCGAGTTTCGACGATCGCATCGCCACCGCCTTCCATCGCCAGACCGCCGCCAATGACGAAGGCGGCACCGATGACGAGGAATACCGCCTTGCTGCGGTGATGGACCGGGCCGCCACCACCTGGCAGGTGCTGAACGGCGTCACCATGAATTGCGTGCAGTGCCATTCGCATCCCTACGATCCGATCCGGCACAGCGAATATTACAAATTCCTGGCTTTCTTCAACACCTCGCGCGACGCCGACATCGCCTTCGACAGGTCGCTGACCGATGATTGGCCGGTGCTGCAAGTGCCCAGCGACAAGGCGCTTCAGGGCGAAGCCGACAGCTTGCAGCGCGAAGCCGAAAGCCTGCGGGGCGCTGTTGTCGTTTCCAGCCGCCAGGCCGAGGCGCGGGCAAAATGGACGCCGATGCCCATTCGCGGCGGCACGGTGAGCGCGGTGCTGGCGCTGGAGCGCGCCATGGCCCTGCCGGAAAACAAGGATCCCAAGCGCCAGAAACAGATGCGCACCGATCTGGCGAAGGCCAAGGCAGAAGCACCGCGTGCCGGCTTCCGCCTGAAGGATGGGATGGCGGAACAGACCGGCACCGTGCCGATGAATTCGGTGTTCGAGTTCACGCTTGACGCGCGCTTGCCGCAACTGACGGCGCTCCGCCTGGAGGTGCCGCCCGGCAATCCCGCCAAGGCGCGGCATTACCCGGAACGGGGCTTTGTCGCCAACCGGATCGATGCCTGGCTGGTGAAAGACGGCAAGGCCGAACCGATCGCCTTCCGCCTGGTGGCGCCGGACTCCATTCCGGATGTCGAAGGCAATATCCGCCGCATGTTGCGCAACGCGGCCAAGCCCGGGCCGGTGATGCCCCGGCTGGCGCAAACCAGCGGCTTCATGGCCGATCCCGGCCTGTCGGTCGTCAAATGGGTCGTGGCAGTTCCCGAAAAACCGCTGTCGCTGCCGCCCGGCGCCAGCCTGAAGCTGCAACTGACCCATGGCGAACTGATCAACGCGGCCCAATCGGCGGTGCCGCGGCTGCGTGTGTCGGCCACGGGTGATCCGGCCTGGACGGCGCTGGCCAACGCGCCGGAGCTGGAACGGAAATACACGAGGCTGGAAGCGATCGAGCGCCGTCTCAAGGAGATTCCCGGCGTCGCCCTGCCGGTGATGATGGAACAGCCGGCCTATGACCGGCGGCCCACCCTGGAATTCGAGCGCGGCAGTTTTCTTACCCAGGTCGGTCCGGATTTGCCGGCCGATACCCCGGCGCTGTTTCCCAAGCTGCCGGCCAATGCGCCGCGCAACCGCCTGACTCTGGCGCGCTGGTTCTTTGCGCCGGACCAGCCTTTGACCGCGCGGGTGGCGGTGAACCGCGCCTGGGAGCAACTATTCGGCACCGGCATTGTCGAGACCTTGGAAGATTTCGGCAGCGCCGGGGAAATGCCCAGCCATCCCGAACTGCTGGACTGGCTGGCGCTGCATTACCAGAACGACCTGCACTGGAACCAGAAGGCGCTGCTGCGCGAACTGGTCACCAGCGCCGCTTACCGCCAGAGCGGCAAATCCAACGCGGCGTTACAAACGCGCGATCCTCGCAACCGGCTGTTGGCGCGCGGGCCGCAGCAGCGCCTGAGCGCCGAAATGATCCGCGACCAGGCCCTGCTGGCCAGTGGCTTGCTCAATCCCCAGATGGGCGGGCCGCCGGTGATGCCGCAGCAACCCAATGGCGTGTGGAACGTGGAAGCCAACAATCCGGAACGCTGGAAAGACTCCACCGGGGCCGATCGCTATCGTCGCGCCGTCTATACCTTCATCAAGCGCACGGCGATCTATCCCAGCTTTGTCACCTTCGACGCGGCCGACCGCCAGCTTTCCACCCCGCGCCGCATCCCGACCAACACGCCGCTGCAGGCGCTGGTGACCTTGAACGATCCTGTGTTCCAGCAGGCCGCTGAAGCCATGGCCAAGCGCATGACCAGGGAAGGTCCGAAGGACGTGGATGGAAGGCTCAATTACGGCGCGCGGCTGGTGCTGTCGCGCGACTTGTCGCCGGGTGAACTGACGGTCCTGCGAAAGCTCTACGGGCAATCGCCGACGGCGGTGGCGAGCGCCTTGTTCAATCTTGATGCGGCGCTGACGAGGTAATCATGTCCGATCTCAAAAGCGATGACCTGCTGGCCGAGTATCTGAAAATCCAGGCCCAGACCCGCCGCCAGTTTGTCGGCTGGGGTGCGGGTGGCCTGGGCGCCTTGTTCATGAATTCGGCCATGGCGGCGCCCGCCGCGCCGCATGCCGTTCCCGCCGCGCTGAATTTCGCGCGCGATCCGGCGACGCCGCTGTCGGTGTTGCCGCCGCAGTTCGCCGCCAAGGTCAACCGGGTGATCTATCTGCACATGGGCGGCTCGCCCAGCCAGCTCGACCTGTTCGACTACAAGCCGGTGCTCAAGCGTTTCCACGGCCATGACTGCCCGCAATCCTTCCTGCAGGGCAAGCGCTTTGCGTTCATCCAGGGCGTCCCCAAGCTGCTGGGGCCGATGTTTCCCTTTCACCAGGCGGGACAAAGCGGCGCCTGGATTTCCGACCGGATGCCGCACCTGGAAAAACAGGTGGACGATCTGTGCTTCATCAAATCGATGAAGACCGACCAGTTCAACCATGCCCCGGCGCAGCTGCTGGTCCATACCGGCGATCCGCGCCTGGGCCATGCTTCGCTGGGCTCCTGGATCACCTATGGCCTGGGCAGCGAGAACCAGAACCTGCCGGGCTTCATCGTGCTGATCTCCAACGGCGGCACCACCGCCAATGCCGGCAAGCCGCTTTGGGGTTCGGGCTTTTTACCGAGCGTCTATCAGGGCGTGCCATGCCGTTCGGCCGGTGAGCCGGTGTTGTATCTGCAAAATCCACCTGGCGTCACCCGGCCGGAGCGCCGCCAGGTGCTGGATGCGGTGGAGGAGATCAATCGCGAAAATTTCAAGGAGTTCGGCAATCCCGAAACCGTCACCCGCATCGCCCAGTATGAAATGGCCTTCCGCATGCAGCTGGAAGCCAGCGACGCCATGGACATCAAAAAAGAGCCGGCCAAGGTGCTGGAACGCTATGGCGCCGAGCCGGGCAAGACCAGCTATGCCAACAACTGCCTGGTGGCGCGGCGGCTGGCCGAGCGTGGCGTGCGTTTCATCCAGCTTTATCACTGGGGCTGGGATTCCCACGGCACGCCGGTGGACGAGGGGGTCAATGTCGGCCTGGTCAAGCGCTGCAAGGAAACCGACCAGCCCACCGCGGCGCTGCTGGAGGACCTGAAGCAGCGCGGGCTGCTGGAAGATACTTTGGTGATCTGGGGCGGCGAGTTCGGCCGCACCCCCATGTGGGAAAACCGCGGCGGCCAGGAAATGGAATTCATCGGGCGCGATCACCACCCGTCATGCTTCACCCTGTTTATGGCGGGCGGCGGCATCAAGCATGGCATCAGCCATGGCGAGACCGACGAGATGGGATATTCCATTGCGCGCGATCCGGTGGAGGTGCGCGACCTGCACGCCACCATGCTCTACCTGCTGGGTTTCGATTATCGCAAGCTCAACTATCCCTATCAGGGGCTGGACCAGAAGCTGACCGGCGTGAAACCCGCCCGCATCGTCTCCGAAATCCTGGCATGACGGGTTGATGCGGTGATGTCGGATTTTGGTCCCGGGCGCATGTCGGCGCCGGCCTATGGCGCCTGCGTGGCGCTGTTGACCGCGTTGGGATTGGGCGTGGCGGCGTGGGCGCATCCCGCTTTTTTGCACAGCAGCCTGCAGACCATGGGACTGGAAGCGGCGCCACGCGCCGCGGCCGGTTCCTTTTATGCTGTGCGCGTCGCGCCTTTGTTTGAAACGCGCTGCGCCGGGTGCCATGGCGACACCCGCGCCAAGGGCCAATTACGGCTGGACAGCTTCG
>CANCMM010000209.1:0-4430 GCA_947379335.1 Alphaproteobacteria bacterium
AAGCATGGGGCACACCGTGGGGCTTACCGCACACGACATGAGTGACATGGGCCGCCTGGCCCAGCTGGCGATGAACCCGCAATCGGGCACCAGCCGCGAGGAGATTTATCTCGCCGTCGCGTCTCTCTATCGCATCCAGGGCGCCGGCCTGAATGAGCGCGAGCGCGAGCTGATGCGCGAAATCCTGCGCCGCCTGACCCGTGACGTGGAAATGGCGATCCGCATCGCCCTGGCCCAGCGCCTGGCCGAAGACACCACCGCCCCGCATGACCTGATCCTGCTGCTGGTGGACGACACGATCGAAGTCGCCCGCCCCCTGATCATCAAGTCGCCGCTGCTGACCGAGAGCGACGTGCTCAGGCTGATCGCCGAAGCCGGCATCGGTCACCAGGAAGCCGTGGCGGGCCGCCCGCATATCGGCATTCCCGTCACCGACGCGCTTGCCAAGTCGGAACATGAATCGGTGCTGCTGGCGCTGGTGCGCAATGTCACCGCCAGGATCTCCAACGCCAGCTACGAAACCCTGGTGCAGAAATCCCGCGCCCTCACCGGCCTGCAGGAGCCGCTGGTCAAGCGTCCGGACCTGCCGCCGCAGCTGGCCACCAACATGTGCGAATGGGTGTCGGACGCTCTCAAGACCTACATCACCACCAATTACGACATGGCGCCCAAGAACGTCGACACCGCGCTGCACGACGTCCAGGTCATCATGCAGAGCGAGCCGCCGGCTCCCAAGGACCCGCCGGCCGACAGCGCCCTCAAGCTGATCGAAAAACTCGCCGCCAGCGGCCAGCTCAAGGCCGGCTTCCTGATGCGGGTGCTGAGCCAGGGCCAGGTGGACCTCTTCGACCTGGCCTTCTCCAAGCTGATCGGCGTGGACCTGAATTGCTTCCGCGCCGGCTTCTACGAAAAGGGCGCGCGCGTCGTGGCTGTGGCCTGCCGTGCCGCCGGCATCGACCGCTCGGTGTTCAACACCGTCTTCAATCTGTCGCGCCAGGCGCGCAGCCTGCCCACCAACCTCACCAGCCAGGACAGCAAGGATGTGGACCAGGTGTTCACCAGCCTGACCCGCCAGGCAGCGATGGACGAGCTGCGCGGCGCCCTGGCGTCCTGAGAGACGCCATTTTTGCGCCCCTTTGCGCCTGTGCTAGGCTGACCGCGTCCCCCGAATTTTTGGGTGCAAGGGCCCTTCCATGATCAAGTTGCATTTCACCGCCGTACCGCATGCGGAGGAAGCCGCCGCCGCGCTTAAAGCGCTCTATGGCGATGCCGGCCCCGAGGGCTGCGACATCGTGGTGGCGCTGGGCGGCGATGGCTTCATGCTCCAGACCTTGCACAGCTTCACCGGCAAGGGGAAACCGATCTACGGCATGAACCGTGGCACCGTCGGCTTCCTGATGAACGAGTTTCACCAGGAAGACCTGCCCGTCCGGCTTGCCGCAGCTGAAAAGGCCGTGATCCATCCCCTCAAGATGACCGCCCATACCCCGTCGCGCGCCATCGAGGCCCGCGCCTTCAACGAAGTCTCGCTGCTGCGCGAAACGCGCCAGGCCGCCAAGATCCGAATCCTGGTGGATGGCCGCCCGCGCATCTCCGAATTGATCTGCGATGGGGTGCTGGTCTCCACGCCGGTGGGCTCCACCGCCTACAACCTGTCGGCCCATGGCCCCATCCTGCCGATCACCGCGGACCTGCTGGCATTGACTCCCATTTCCGCCTTCCGCCCCCGGCGCTGGCGCGGGGCGCTTCTGCCCCACCGCGCCAAGGTGCGCTTCGAGATGGCGGAAAGCCGCAAGCGCCCGGTCAGCGCCGTGGCCGATGATTTCGAAGTGCGCGACGTCACCGCCGTAGACGTGGAAGAGGATCGCAGCATCGCCATGACCCTGCTGTACGATGCCGGACACAGCCTGGACGAACGCATCTTGGCCGAGCAGTTCAGCGACTAGGGCCCTCCCCGGCGCGCGTCAGCGCGCTCTCATGGGGAGGTTGGCCATAGCAGCGCTTGCGATGCGAAGGCCGGAGGGGCTTGCCGGTTTCACGAATAGTTAAGGCCCGTTAAGCTAAGGTATGGGCTGGACGCCTCTCTTGGGGCGCTTTGGGCATGGGCAATGAGTAACTACCGTTTCGACCGGCTGAAGGTTCTTGTGGTGGACGACAACGCCCACATGCGCAAGCTCGTGGTCACCATCCTGCAGGCCTTCGGCGTCATCCAGATCTTCGAGGCCGAGACCGGCGATCGCGCCTGGCACATCCTGCGCGAATCCAATCCCGACGTGATCATGCTGGACTGGGTGATGGAAGGCATGTCGGGACTGGACCTGATCCAGATGATCCGCACCAATCCCCAGACCCCCAATCCCTTCGTGCCGGTGATCATGCTGACCGGCCATACCTCGCTGGACCATGTCGCCCGCGCACGCGACGCCGGCGTCAACGAGTTCATCGCCAAGCCGGTGTCGGTCAAGACGGTGATGTCGCGCCTGGTGGCGGTGATCGAGCATCCCCGCCCCTATGTGCGCACCCTGGGCTATTTCGGCCCCTGCCGCCGCCGCCGCGGCGTCGATGAATATCGCGGGCCCGAGCGCCGCAGCGAAAGTCCCAAGCAGCAGGCCGCGGAGTAAGCCATGAAACGCCAGCAGCCGATCGAACTCTTCATGCCGCCCAACATGCTCAAGGCCAAGGTCGGCGGCGGGCTGGGCGGCATGGACATGGGCGCCATGAAGCGCGCGGAATCCGCGATGGACGGCCTGAAAGGCCAGTTCAGCGACTGGATCGCCAGCGACGTGAAAGCGCTGATTGAAGCCCGCGCCAATTATGCCAAGAAGGTTGATGCCGATACCCGTGGTGCGCTTTTGCGCCGCGCCCATGACATCAAGGGCCAGGCCCCGACCTTCGATTTCCCGCTGATCGCCCGCGTCGCCGGGTCGCTGGCCCGCATGATCGGTGAATTGCCGCCGGCCACCGCCCTGCCGCTCAGCCTGATCGATGCGCATGTGAATGCCATCCAGGTGATCCACAAGCAGAACCTGAAGGACACCAACGACAAGATCGCCCAGGCGCTGTGCGCCGAACTGGATGCGCGGGTGGATGACGTTGTGAAGGCGGCTACGAAGTAGCGTCCTTGCTATCCGACAAGAGGCCCAGCAAACCGGGGCTGAAACTCATCGCCGAGCTGGGCGTGGCCTTGTCCTGCATCCCAAACAAGCTGCTGAACGCGCTGTGCTTGGGCTGCCAGTTCATCACGCTCGCCAGCAGCATCTGGACCTGGGCGTCGTGCGCCGTCGCCACCGTGAGGCGCGCCTTGTCAAACGTCAGCGGCGGCGTGCCGGCATCTTGGATGCGCGACGTCCCCGCCCCGCCCGGCTGCTTCATCGCCCAGTCATAGACTTCGCGGACGGACTTGGGCGTGCCGCTGTCATGGAAGAACACGCTTTTGTTGGCGGACGCCGCCTGGGGAAACAGCGAGGCGGCGCTGGTGGTGGGATCACTGCCCGCCGCCTTGATCAGCTTGCAGGCCGCATCGGGGCCCAGGAAGTGCGCTGCATAAAGTTCGCCGCCGCAGACCTCGCGCCCCAGCGAAGCGCGCATGGTGCCCTGGGTGGACTTGGCATATTCGCCCGCCATCAAGGCGGCGGTTTCCGGATCCTTGCGCAGCGCCAGGATAGACGCCTTGGCGCCCGTATCGGCGTGATAGCGGCCGTCGGAATCCTTGCTGATGGCGGCGGCATAATTGCCAAGCCCGTGCTGGCCGCCATGTTCCTTCACCAGCCCCAGCCAGGTCTGGTCAATGAACTGGAACAGCCCGGCTGCCGATGACGTGGACGACTGCGCCGTGGGCTTGAGGCTGGACTCGCGCATGGCGGTGCCCAGCAGGTAATGGAAATCAGACCCGGTCGCGGCGGCAGCGCTTTTCAGCGCGGCCACGACGCGTTCTGCGCCCAAAGAAGATGCGGCTTCTGCCTGCATGGGGCTGTTCTGCCCCCTTATGGTTAACGTTTGCTTACCGCGGCCATCAGCGGGGCGGTCCCCTCCCACGGCACCGGCTTGGAATGGCCCCAGACCGGGCCCGGCCATGCCGGATCGCCCTTGAAGCGGCCGATCACATGGACGTGCAGCTGCAGCACCATGTTGCCCAGGTTGCCGACATTCAGCTTCTCCACCCCCGGCAGAGTGCGGATGATGTTCGACAGCTGGACGATCTCCTTCATCATCTGGGCCTGGTCTTCGGGCGACAGGTCGCACATCTCAACCACCCCAGCGCGGCGCGGCACCAACAGGCCCCAGTGATAGCGGGAGTCGTTAAAGACAAAGAGCCGGCTCAGCGGCCAGTCGGTGATGGTCTGCGTCAGGCCCGCGATCACCGGATCGACAACGAATTCATTCATGCAAATCTCCTTGGGTCGAATGCGGGGATTACCGCTGCCTTGCCT